>NZ_JBVIAY010000041.1:0-34670 GCF_055573695.1 Streptomyces sp. NPDC030143 | reverse complement strand
CTTTCCTCCGGGCGCTTCCCTTCGGTCTTGCGTTTCCGACTCTATCAGATCTTTTCTCGATCCGATTTCCTCGGCGCTTTCCAGGTTCCCGCTTTTGTTTCGCGGTTTCCTTTCCGGCGGTTCCGACTTTATCAGAAGTTCTGAGTCGGATTTCCCGCCCCTCTCAGGAGGGGTCCGAACGCACATGAAGTGGCCGGGTTCCCGTTCAGGCGGAGCCGTAAACGTACTGGAGCGGGGCGCCCCGATGCAAATCGAGGGCCCCGCTCCGGGTTCACGCGTACGAGGGGTCGTCCGCGGGTCAGACCTCCACGACCACCGGGAGGATCATCGGCCTGCGGCGATAGTTGTCGGAGACCCACTTGCCCAGCGTGCGGCGGACGAGCTGCTGCATCTGGTGGGGTTCGACGACGCCGTCCTGCGCCGAGCGTTCCAGGACCTCGGTGATCTTCGGGACGACGTCCGCGAAGACGGAGTCCTCGATTCCCGAACCGCGGGCCTGCACGTGCGGGCCACCGGTGATCTTGCCGGTCGACGAGTCGATGACCACGAAGACCGAGATGATGCCCTCGTCACCCAGGATCTTGCGGTCCTTCAGGGCCGGCTCGCCGACGTCGCCGACCGAGAGGCCGTCGACGTACACGTAGCCCGCCTGGACCTTGCCGGAGATCTTGGCCTTGCCCTCGATGAGGTCGACCGCGACGCCGTCCTCGGCGATGACGATCCTGTCGTGCGGGACGCCCGTCATGGCGCCCAGCTCGGCGTTGGCGCGGAGGTGGCGCCATTCGCCGTGGACCGGCATCAGGTTCCGGGGGCGGCAGATGTTGTAGAAGTACAGCAGCTCGCCCGCGGAGGCGTGGCCGGAGACGTGGACCTTGGCGTTGCCCTTGTGGACGACGTTGGCGCCCCAACGGGTCAGGCCGTTGATCACGCGGTACACCGCGTTCTCGTTGCCCGGGATCAGGGAGGACGCCAGGATCACCGTGTCGCCGTCGACGATGCGGATCTGGTGGTCCCTGTTCGCCATCCTCGACAGGGCGGCCATCGGTTCGCCCTGGGAGCCGGTGCAGACCAGGACCACCTGGTGGTCCGGGAGGTCGTCGAGGGTCTTGACGTCGACGACCAGACCCGGCGGGACCTTCAGATAGCCCAGGTCGCGGGCGATGCCCATGTTGCGGACCATCGAACGGCCGACGAAAGCGACCCGGCGGCCGTACTCGTGTGCCGCGTCCAGGATCTGCTGGATGCGGTGGACGTGGCTGGCGAAGCTCGCCACGATGATCCGCTTGCGGGCGCCCGCGAAGACCTGGCGCAGCACGTTGGAGATGTCGCGCTCGTGCGGGGTGAACCCGGGCACCTCGGCGTTCGTGGAGTCGCTGAGGAGGAGGTCGATGCCTTCCTCGCTCAGCCGTGCGAACGCGTGGAGGTCGGTGAGGCGGTTGTCCAGCGGCAGCTGGTCCATCTTGAAGTCGCCGGTGTGCACCACCATGCCGGCCGGCGTGCGGATGGCCACGGCCAGGGCGTCCGGGATGGAGTGGTTGACCGCGATGAACTCGCAGTCGAAGGGACCGATGCGCTCGCGGTTCCCCTCCTCCACCTCAAGGGTGTAGGGGCGGATGCGGTGCTCCTGGAGCTTGGCCTCGATCAGGGCGAGGGTCAGCTTGGAGCCGATCAGCGGGATGTCCGGCTTCTCGCGCAGGAGGAAGGGGACGCCGCCGATGTGGTCCTCGTGGCCGTGCGTCAGGACGATGCCCTCGATGTCGCCGAGGCGGTCCCTGATGGACGAGAAGTCCGGCAGGATCAGGTCGATTCCGGGCTGCTCCTCCTCGGGGAAGAGGACTCCGCAGTCGACGATCAACAGGCGGCCGCCGTACTCGAAGACGGTCATGTTCCGGCCGATCTCGCCGAGGCCGCCGAGTGGGGTGACCCGCAGGCCGCCCTCGGGGAGCGGCGGGGGCGGGCTCAGTTCGGGATGCGGATGGCTCAAAAGACTCTCCTCAACCACGCGCGCCACGTACCGGTCGGGCACGTGGCGCGTATGACGTTCGTGCAGAAGCAGTTGTCGTTGGGACATGCAGGCACCGGTGGCCTGCGGCTATTCAGTTGTGAAGTCTGTCGCGGCCCGGGGCGGCCGCGGAAAGTCCGATGTCAGAGCTGTACCCCGCCCGCGGCAAGATCGATCTTGAGTTGCTCGACCTCTTCGGGCGAGCACTCGACCATGGGAGCGCGCAGCGGGCCGGCGGGCAGTCCCTGGAGGGCGAGCGCGGCCTTGGTGGTCATCACGCCCTGGGTGCGGAACATGCCCGTGTAGACCGGAAGCAGCTTCTGGTGGATCTCGGCGGCCTTCTGGACCTCACCGGCGACGAAGGCGTCGACGAGGGCGCGCAGGTCAGGGGTGACGACGTGGCCGACGACCGAGACGAAACCGACCCCGCCCACGGAGAGCAGCGGCAGGTTCAGCATGTCGTCGCCGGAGTACCAGGCCAGGGCGGAGCGGGCGATGGCCCAGCTGGCGCGGCCGAGGTCACCCTTGGCGTCCTTGTTGGCGACGATCCGGGGATGCTCCGCGAGGCGGACGAGCGTCTCGGTGTTGATGGGGACGCCGCTGCGGCCGGGGATGTCGTAGAGCATGACCGGCAGCTCGGTGGCGTCGGCGACGGCCGTGAAGTGCCGGTACAGGCCCTCCTGCGGGGGCTTGTTGTAGTACGGGGTGACGACCAGCAGGCCGTGTGCGCCGGTCTGCTGCGCGGCGCGCGCCAGCTCGATGCTGTGACGGGTGTCGTTGGTGCCGACTCCGGCCACGACGTGGGCCCGGTCGCCGACGGCCTCCAGGACGGCTCGTACCAGGTCCGATTTCTCCGCGTCGCTGGTGGTCGGGGACTCGCCGGTGGTGCCGTTGACGATCAGGCCGTCGTTGCCTGCGTCCACCAGGTGGGTGGCGAGCCGCTGAGCGCCGTCGAGGTCGAGTGCGCCGTCCGCCGTGAAGGGCGTGACCATGGCGGTGAGGACCCGCCCGAAGGGGGTCTGCGGAGTGGAGGTCGGAGCCATGGGTAACACGCTACTCGTTGCTCAGAGCGGGGTCTGCCCTCGGGTCGGGCGACAAGTCGTGACAAAGGTGGAACCCGGCACTGCCTGCTCGGGGGTTCAAGCAGTGCCGGGTCCGTTTGATCAGGCTAGATGAACTTCGCTAAATGTCGCAATACGGACACTTCGCAGGGCTGATCCGTACATACGTCTCCGTTACGGCGCCACTCGCCCGTTGGCGTTGAACGCGGCGTAGGTGAGGGGCATGAGCTTCGCCCACTCGGCCTCCATCTTCTCGCCGACCATCTCGATCTCCCGCTGCGGGAAGGACGGCACCTTCGCCAGCTCGTGCTGGGTGCGCAGGCCGAGGAAGTGCATCAGGGAGCGCGCGTTGCAGGTGGCGTACATCGAGGAGAACAGGCCGACGGGGAGGACGGAGCGGGCGACCTCACGGGCGACGCCCTCCGCGAGGAGCTTCTGGTAGGCGGCGTACGCCTGCTGGTAGGACTCCTCGAGCACGCGGTTGACCGTGGCGTGCTGGGACGGGGTTCCCTCGACGAAGACGTACTTGCCGGGGCGGCCCTGCTGAACCAGCTTGCGGGACTCGTCCGGGGCGTAGAAGACCGGCTGGAGCTCCCGGTACCGGCCCGATTCCTCGTTGTACGACCATCCGACGCGGTGACGCATGAACTCGCGGAAGACGAAGATCGGTGCGCTGATGAAGAAGGTCATCGAGTTGTGCTCGAAGGGGCTGCCGTGGCGGTCCCGCATGAGGTAATTGATCAGGCCCTTGGAGCGCTCGGGGTCCTTCTGCAACTCGTCGAGGGATTGGTCGCCGAGGGTCGAGACCCGGGCGGCGAACAGGACGTCCGAGTCCCTGGCGCTGGACTTCACCAGCTCAACGGTGACGTCGCCGCGCAGTGTCACCTCACTGTGCGGAGCGGGCTTGGGGTCGTCGGCGGTGGTCACAGCAGGTCCTTCCCGTCACTTCCGAATGCGCGCCCACTCTACGGGGCGTGGGCGGCACCATTTGTGGCACTCGTTCGTCTGAGTTGGTGACAGTTGATCCCCCGAGACCCGAAAGGAGCGGTCTCTCCCATGCTCCGTCGGCGTGAACCCGTGCCCTACGCCTTCCTTGCCGAGGCCGACCGGTTCCGCAGCAACGTCGCTCCCCCGCCCCCGGAGCGGGCGTCCGTCGGTCAGATGGCCGGGCGCTGGCTGATGGGGCTCACCATCGTGGCCGGGCTGGTGGGTTCCCTGGTCATCGGGATGCCGGCACTGTCGCTGGACCATTCCGCGCAGACCCAGCAATCCCAGGCCTCACAGGGGCGCTGACTCCATCCGGGCCCCGGAAGTGGTGAGGGCAGACACGGGCGGATAGCCTCACCGGGCACAGCCCACGCATGGATTGAGTGAGGACCAGCCGTGCCCCTGCCCTTCCTGACGGCCGACCGCGCGTTCGAGCCGGCGGACGACGTCGCGTTGCCCTTCGACGATCGTGACGCCTGGCGGCGCCCGTACCGCCCCGGGCCCTGGCGTGTCGGTGTGGCCGCGCTGTGTCTGCTGCTCGCCTCGTACGTGCTGCTCGCGGCGGTCGTCATCGCCCTGACCGGCTCGGTGTCCGAGGCCGCTGTCATCCTCGGTCTCTCGGTGCTGGTGATCGGCGGGGCCCTGCGGCTGCTGCGCGTCGGCGTGTGGGTGAGCGCGCGCGGGCTGCGTCACGTGCGGTTCTTCGCGACGCGGACGGTGACCTGGAACCGGGTCATGGCCGTACGGACCGCACAGCAGCCGGTGCGCTGGCTGGGGCTGCCGCGGACCGTGCAGGGTCAGGCCCTGACGCTGGTGCGGCGGGACCGGGCGGGCGAGGTCACGACGCTGCTGACCACGCACGGGGCCGACTTCCTGGCCCGGCCCGAGGCCTTCGACCGGGCCTCGGACGCGGTGGAGGCGTGGACCGACGAGTACCGGCAGCCCTGAGCGGGCGGACGACACACCGGTGGGCCCGGTCGGCAGGTGCTGCCGACCGGGCCCACCGGTGTGTCGTCTCAGCGTGAGGTCTGGTGCAGTGTGATCGCGCGCTGCATCGCCTTGCGGGCGCGCGGGGTGTCCCGGGCGTCGTGGTAGGCGACGGCGAGGCGGAACCAGGTGCGCCAGTCCTCGGGGGCCGCCTCGGTCTCGGCCTTGCGGCGGGCGAAGACCTCGTCGGCCGAGTCGCGGTCGATCCGGCCGCCGGGGGTGCGCTTCAGCTCGTCGACGGGGAGGCCGCCCTCGGCCTCGAGTTCGGTGGCGAGGGCGTTGGCCCTGCGGACGAACTGGGTGTTCTTCCACAGGAACCACACGCCGATGACCGGCAGGATCAGCACCGCCACCCCGAAGGTGACGGTCACCGGGGTGCCGGCCTGGATGAGCATGACGCCACGGCTGCCGACCAGGCCGAAGTAGAAGACCAGGACGGCGGCGGTGATGGCGTAGGAGACCTTGGCGCGCATGGGGGTGGGGGCTCAGTTCAGGTCGAGGAAGTGTTCCAGGCCGAAGGTCAGACCCGGGGTGGTCACCACGCGGCGCGCGCCGAGCAGGATGCCCGGCATGAAGCTGCTGTGGTGCAGGGAGTCGTGCCGCACGGTGAGGGTCTCGCCCTCGCCGCCGAGCAGGACCTCCTGGTGGGCGAGGAGGCCGCGCAGGCGGACGGCGTGGACGGGGACGCCGTCGACGTTCGCGCCACGGGCACCGTCCAGGGCCGTGGCGGTGGCGTCCGGGGCCGGGGCGGTGCCGGCCGTGCGGCGGGCCTCGGCGATGAGCTGGGCGGTGCGTGTGGCGGTGCCGGAGGGGGCGTCCACCTTGTCGGGGTGGTGCAGTTCGACGACCTCGACGGATTCGAAGTAGGGCGCGGCGATCTGCGCGAACTTCATGGTGAGCACGGCTCCGATGGAGAAGTTCGGCGCGATGAGCACGCCAGTCCCCGGGGAGTCGGCCAGTCGGCCGCGGAGGTGCGCGAGGCGCTCGTCGGTCCAGCCGGTGGTGCCGACCACGGCGTGGATGCCGTGTCCCACGCAGAAGTCGAGGTTGTTCATGACCGAGGCGGGGGTGGTCAGTTCGACGACGACCTGGGCGCCGGCCTCGGTCAGGGTCTCCAGCTTGTCGCCCCGGCTCAGGGCGGCGACCAGTTCCATGTCCTCGGCGGCCTCGACCGCCCGGACCGCCTCGGAACCGATCCGGCCCTTGGCGCCGAGGACCGCCACGCGCAGCTTGCTCATGTCTGTTGCTTCCTTCGGGGATGGTTAGGCGACGGCCTCGTGCAGACGGGACGCCTGCTTGTCCTTGAGCGGGCCGATGACCGACAGCGACGGGCGCCGTCCGAAGATGTCGCGGGCCACCGAGCGGACCTCGTCCGGGGTCACCAGCGCGATCCTGGTCAGCATCTCGTCGACCGACATCTGCTCGCCCCAGCACAGCTCGCTCTTGCCGATGCGGTTCATCAGCGCGCCGGTGTCCTCCAGGCCGAGGACCGTGGAGCCGCGGAGCTGGCCGATGGCGCGGTCGATCTCGTCGTCGGACAGGCCGTGCTCGGCGACGTGGTCGAGTTCGTCGCGGCAGATCTTCAGCACGTCGTGGACCTGCGAGGGGCGGCAGCCGGCGTAGACGCCGAACAGGCCGCAGTCGGCGAAGCCGGAGGTGTACGAGTACACGCTGTAGGCCAGGCCGCGCTTCTCGCGGACCTCCTGGAAGAGGCGGGAGGACATGCCGCCGCCCAGGGCGGTGTTGAGCACGCCGAGCGCCCAGCGGCGGTCGTCGGTGCGGGCCAGGCCGGGCATGCCGAGGACGACGTGCGCCTGCTCGGTCTTGCGTCCGACCAGGTCGACGCGGCCGGCGGTGCGGATCGTGCGCCGGCCCTCGCGCGGGGCGATGGGGGTGGCGGTGGGGTCCTTGAGGGCGCCCGCCTTCTCGAAGGCGGCGCGGACGTGGCGTACGACCTTGTTGTGGTCGATGTTGCCGGCCGCGGCGACCACGAGGTGGGTGGGGTCGTAGTGCTTCTTGTAGAAGCGGCGGATGCGGTCGGCGGTGAGGGCGTTGACCGTGTCGACCGTGCCGAGGACGGGGCGGCCGAGGGGGTTGTCGCCGAACATGGTCTGCGCGAACAGGTCGTGCACGCAGTCGCCGGGGTCGTCCTCGGTCATCGCGATCTCCTCGAGGATCGCGCCGCGCTCGACGTCGACGTCCTCCTCGAGGATGAGGGAGCCGGTCAGCATGTCGCAGACGACGTCGATGGCGAGAGGCAGGTCGCTGTCGAGCACGCGTGCGTAGTAGCACGTGTACTCCTTCGCCGTGAACGCGTTCATCTCGCCGCCGACCGCGTCGAGGGCGGAGGAGATGTCCAGCGCCGACCTGCGGGTCGTGCCCTTGAAGAGCAGGTGCTCCAGGTAGTGGGTGGCGCCGTTCAGGGAGGGGGTCTCGTCGCGGGAGCCGACGTGGGCCCAGATGCCGAAGGTGGCGGAGCGCACCGAGGGCAGGGTTTCGGTGACGATGCGCAGACCGCCCGGGAGGGTGGTCTTGCGGACCGTGCCGATGCCGTTGTCGCCCTTGATGAGGGTTTGGGTACGGGCGACGGCCCGCGCCTCCGAAGAGGTGCGGGCCGTCGCCTTGGAGCCACGGGACGTCACTGCTCGGCGTCGTCCTTCTGGTCGTCGGCGGAGCCGCCGTCGGACTCGTCCTCACCCTCGATCACGGGGACGAGGGAGAGCTTGCCGCGGGAGTCGATCTCGGCGATCTCGACCTGGACCTTCTGGCCCACGCCGAGGACGTCCTCGACGTTCTCCACGCGCTTGCCGCCGGCGAGCTTGCGGATCTGCGAGATGTGCAGCAGACCGTCCTTGCCGGGGAGCAGGGAGACGAACGCGCCGAAGGTCGTGGTCTTGACGACCGTGCCGAGGTAGCGCTCGCCGACCTCGGGCATCGTCGGGTTGGCGATGCCGTTGATCGTGGCGCGGGCGGCCTCGGCCTGCGAGCCGACCTGGGCACCGATGTAGATGGTGCCGTCGTCCTCGATCGTGATCTCGGCGCCCGTGTCCTCCTGGATCTGGTTGATCATCTTGCCCTTGGGGCCGATGACCTCGCCGATCTTGTCCACGGGGATCTTGACGGTGATGATCCGCGGGGCGTTGGGGGACATCTCGTCCGGCGTGTCGATCGCTTCCATCATCACGTCGAGGATGTGGAGGCGGGCGTCACGGGCCTGCTTGAGGGCGGCGGCCAGGACGGAGGCGGGGATGCCGTCCAGCTTGGTGTCGAGCTGGAGGGCGGTGACGAACTCCTTGGTGCCGGCGACCTTGAAGTCCATGTCGCCGAAGGCGTCCTCCGCACCGAGGATGTCGGTGAGGGCGACGTAGTGCGTCTCGCCGTTGATCTCCTGGGAGATCAGGCCCATGGCGATACCGGCGACGGGGGCCTTCAGCGGCACACCGGCGTTCAGCAGCGACATGGTGGAGGCGCAGACCGAGCCCATCGACGTGGAGCCGTTGGAGCCGAGGGCCTCGGAGACCTGACGGATCGCGTAGGGGAACTCCTCGCGCGTCGGCAGGACCGGCACGATGGCGCGCTCGGCGAGGGCGCCGTGGCCGATCTCGCGGCGCTTGGGGGAGCCGACGCGGCCGGTCTCGCCGACGGAGTACGGCGGGAAGTTGTAGTTGTGCATGTAGCGCTTGCGGGTCACCGGGGAGAGGGTGTCCAGCTGCTGCTCCATGCGCAGCATGTTGAGGGTGGTGACGCCCAGGATCTGGGTCTCGCCACGCTCGAACAGCGCGGAGCCGTGCACGCGCGGGATGGCCTCGACCTCGGCGGCGAGCGTACGGATGTCCGTGACGCCGCGGCCGTCGATGCGCTTCTTCTCCTTGATCACGCGCTCGCGGACGAGCTGCTTGGTCAGGGAGCGGTAGGCGGCGGAGATCTCCTTCTCGCGGCCCTCGAACTCCGGCAGGAGCTTCTCGGCGGCGAGCGCCTTGACGCGGTCCAGCTCGGCCTCGCGCTCCTGCTTGCCGGCGATGGTGAGCGCCTGGGCGAGCTCGGGACGGACGGCCGCGGACAGCGCCTCGAGGACGTCGTCCTGGTAGTCGAGGAAGACCGGGAACTCGCCGGTCGGCTTGGCGGCCTTCGAGGCGAGGTCGGCCTGGGCCTTGCAGAGCACCTTGATGAAGGGCTTCGCGGCGTCCAGACCGGAGGCGACGACCTCCTCGGTGGGCGCCTCGGCGCCGCCCTGGACCAGCTGGATGGTCTTCTCGGTGGCCTCGGCCTCGACCATCATGATCGCGACGTCGCCGTCCTCCAGGACGCGACCGGCGACGACCATGTCGAAGACGGCGTCCTCGAGCTCGGTGTGCGTCGGGAACGCGACCCACTGGCCGTTGATCAGCGCGACGCGGACGCCGCCGATGGGGCCGGAGAAGGGCAGACCGGCCAGCTGGGTGGACGCGGACGCGGCGTTGATCGCGACGACGTCGTACAGGTGGTCGGGGTTGAGCGCCATGATCGTGGCGACGACCTGGATCTCGTTGCGCAGGCCCTTCTTGAAGGACGGGCGCAGCGGGCGGTCGATGAGGCGGCACGTGAGGATCGCGTCCTCGCTCGGCCGGCCCTCACGACGGAAGAAGCTGCCGGGGATCTTGCCGGCGGCGTACATCCGCTCCTCGACGTCCACCGTGAGGGGGAAGAAGTCGAGCTGGTCCTTGGGGTTCTTCGAGGCGGTGGTGGCCGACAGCACCATGGTGTCGTCGTCCAGGTAGGCCACGGCGGAGCCGGCGGCCTGGCGGGCCAGGCGGCCCGTCTCGAAGCGGATGGTGCGGGTGCCGAAGGAACCGTTGTCGATGACGGCCTCGGCGTAGTGGGTCTCGTTCTCCACTAGCGTTTTCTCCGATACTTTTCGTCTTTTGTCCCGGCTGCCCGTGTGGCAGGGGGACGGTGGCGGAGAAGCGCTCCGTGCGGTGCGGACCGGTCTTCGATCGAAGCACCCGGGGGGTCTGTCTCCCGGGGGCCACTACCGAGGACCGGTGGCGGCGTGGCGCGCTTCTCCTCTTCCTTGTGGTGCTGGGTCGTGCGTATGGCGTTGTGCTACCACACTACAAAGCGTGAGTGACACTCCGCATGTTCCCGGCACGTACGGCAAAGGGAGCGGCCCCGAGTCCTTCCGGGAACCGCTCCCTCCACGGCGTCCTACTTGGCGCCGCCCGCCGCACCGCGACGGATGCCGAGGCGGTCGACCAGCGCACGGAAGCGCTGGATGTCCTTCTTCGCCAGGTACTGCAGCAGGCGACGGCGCTGACCGACCAGGATCAGCAGGCCACGGCGGGAGTGGTGGTCGTGCTTGTGGGTCTTGAGGTGCTCGGTCAGGTCGGAGATCCGACGGGACAGCAGAGCGACCTGGACCTCGGGGGAGCCGGTGTCGCCCTCCTTGGTACCGAACTCGGAGATGATCTGCTTCTTCACTGCGGCGTCGAGCGACACGCGTACTCCTCGAAGTCTGTGGTGGCCGCCGAGTGCCCCCGGTCTGCATCTCGGGGGAGCTTCCGTTACTCGGGAGGCGGGGATCCGCTGGGCGCGGCCTCCGGAGCGGCTGCTCCGGGGGTGCGTACACACACGGCCGTCGACCAGGGTACCAGGTGGTTGCGGACGCATTCGCCCCGGTTGCGGAACGGCCCGGATCGCGCGGGGTGTGGCCACTAGGGTGAACGTGCTGATCGTACGGATGTCGGGGAAGGGGTCGCTGCGGAATGGCGGAGACGGAAGCGGAGACGAAGGCGCGCAAGGAGCGGGAGCGCGACGAGCTGTACGCGCTGGACATCTCCGGCGTCGAGTGGCACTGCGCGCCGGGTACGGAGAAGCAGGAGGAGCGGGTCGAGATCGCCTACCTGCCCGACGGTGCGGTGGCCATGCGCTCGTCGCTCGACCCGGGGACGGTGCTGCGCTACACCGAGGCGGAGTGGCGGGCGTTCGTGCTGGGTGCGCGGGACGGGGAGTTCGACCTGGAGCCCGCTCCGCACAACGGCGGTCAGGGGGCGTAGGGGCGGCAGGAGAGGTGACGGCCTCTCCTGCACGTCCGCCCCACGTGCTCAGTGCTTCAGGCCCGCGCCGGTGACGCCGACGATCATCAGGACCGGGTCCGTCGGCTCCTCGTCGTCGCGGACCAGCTCCCGCTTGCCGAAGAAGGCGCTGCCCTGCTCGAAGACGATGTCGGACTGTTCCGGGTCACTGAGTTCGGACTCGGAGTCCTCGGGCAGCTGGAACAGCAGGAGCGGGGTCTCCTTGTCGGTGCGGGGGTTCCAGCTCACGACGGCGGCCGGTGCGAGGGCGTCGGCGCCCCGCCGGTAGATCAGCAGGTCGTCGCCGCTCATCCGCAGCGGATAGACCTTCTGCAACTCGCGGCCGTCGAACTTGCCCTGTGTCTTGCCGGTCTTCAGGTCGAAGGCCACGATCCAGTCCGACGGCTGACCGATGGCGATGTTCTCCTTGCTCATCACAAAGGCCTGCTTCCGCCCCACGACGACACCGTCGCAGTTCTCCACGACCCCGAAGAACGGCCGGGAGAAGTAGCGGTCGCCGCACTTGGCGTCGTAGCCGCTCAGGGAGAGGGAAGCCAGGTGCCTGCCGTCGTCGTCGAGCGAGAGCAGGTCCGTCACCGCGCTGTCGCCCGCCGCGACGGCGATGACCGGCGGCGACGAGGAGGGCAGGTAGACGCTCTGGACGCCGCGCGCCACCTTGTACGTCCACTGGGCCTTGCCGGTGCGGGGGTCGAGTTTCTGCACCTGGTACGTCACGTCGGGCAGGTCTCCGCAGCTGAGCAGCGCGAGCAGGGCGCGGCCGCCGGCGAAGCCCTTGTCCTCGCAGGCGGAGCTCGTCGTGCTGTTCCAGAGCTGCTTGCCGCTCTTCATGTCGTACGCGGCCGAGCCGCGCCCCCAGGCCACGGCGACGACGCCCTTGGTCAGGGTGACGTTGGTGTTCGTGACGTAGGCGAAGTCCGCCGACGGCATCGTCTTCTGCCACACCTTCTTGCCGGTGTCGAGGTCGACGAGCACCACCTGGTTGCAGACGCCCTCCTTCGCCCCGCCTGCGGCCTGCGGCGGCTGGATGACGACCGCGGTACGGCCGTCGGCGGTGACGTGCCGGCTGGTGGCGCAGAGGTGACCGCCCAACGGGAGCGTCCAGGCCACCGTGTCGAGCCCGGGGTCGAGCCGGTAGCCCTCGATGCGGTTGGCGACGCCCTTGGCGACGATCTTCCCGGTGGCCCAGGTGCCGGGTGCGTAGCGGGGGTTGGTGTCGGTGCTCTTGGCGAGGTTCTCCTCGTCGTGCTCGACGGCCATGACCCCCTCGGGTGAGACGGGCACCTTCTCGGTGGTCTCCCTGATCTCGTCCGGCGCCTGTTCGACGGCCGTCGGTCCGCTGTCGTCGGGGGCGCCGCCGGAGCCGTACCACAGGAGGCCGCCGCCCGCGACGAGGAGGATGAGGACCACGGCCGCGACCGCGCCGAGCACGCGGCTGCGGCGCCGGGCCCGTTCGCGGTCGGCCGCGAGTGCGGACTGCGTGTAGGGGGAAGGGGGCGGGCCGAAGCTCACGCGGTGACGTCCTTTCGGTGTCGGCGGCGCGGCGGCCCGCGTGCGCCGCTTCGCAGGCGTGGAGGCCGCCCTCGCCGGCGGGAAGGGGCCCTACTATGCCTGGCGTTCACGACGGCTCGTCGAGCGGGTGCGACTCGTGCGCCCCAAGCGCCCGGCGTGGGACCGCACTTGAGGCGAGTTGTGAACAAAGTGGGGTCATGGGGCCGTTCCCGCTCACGACATGACGGATATGTGGGTACCCGCCGTGGAGTCGGGGCGCGGTGGGCGGGTGCTCGGCGGTGGACGGGTCTGCCGGGGCGGGGCACCTGATGATTAGGCTGGTACGGGACGCGATGCCGGAGCCGGTGGTGGAGGCGTCGACGTCTCCGGGGGAAGGTCCGGCGCTCGGACGACCTCAGACCGCCTCGGACCACGACGAACGACACGAACTGGCCGCCCCGTCATGTACCCACGGGGGGCGACCGCACCAGGAGGAACTGTGAGCAGCGATCGGGACGGGATCCGCGGGGGCTGGGCGACACCCGGCGATGACCAGCCCGACGCGGAGACCCCCGTCGAGACGACGGGCGACTTCACCATCGACTACGCGCCGCCCGCCTGGTACACGCAGAACGCGGCCGGGGGCTCCGGGGCGTCGGAGCCCGGGACGGACTCCCCGTCCTCGGTCACGTCGGGGCCGCAGGCGCCGGGAGCGGTGCCGCCGCCCGCGCCGGAGAGCGGGGCGCCCGGGGCGCCGTTCGTGCCGCCGGGGCCCGGGGCGCCGTTCACGCCTCCCGCGCCTCCTGCACCTCCCGCGCCGGGCGTGCCCTTCACGCCGCCCCCGCCGCCGGTGCCCGCCCCTGCGGCCGCCGAGCCGGTCGAGGTGCCCAGGCTGCCGGAGAACAGCGGGTTCGAGCCGCAGCAGCCGCGGGCCGAGGCGCCGGGGGCCGACGGCTCCGAGGGCGGAGGCTCCGAGGGCGGAGGCTCCGAGGGCGGAGGCTCCGAGGGCGGAGGCTCCGAGGGCGACGGCTTCGGGAACGGCGCCCTGGAGAGCGGCGCCACGATCCGCTTCTCGTCGGTCGCCCTGAAGCGGCAGATCGCGGAGCACGCTGCTGCGGTTCAGGCCGCGGAGAGCGCGGAGTCGGGGGAGAAGCCGGAGGCGACGGAAGAGGCCGCGGCCAGGGACGTGGACGAGACCGACGGTGGGGCCGCGGCTGACGCCGGCGCCGACACCGTCGCGGACCCCGACGCCGACGCCGGGAGTGACGCCGACGCCGGGAGTGACGCCGTCGCCGGGGCGGAGGTCGGGAGCACGCCGGACGACGCGCGTTCCTCCCTCCCGGCCGAGGACGCCGACGAGGCGGAGTCGCGGGACGGCGAGGACGCCACCGCTGTGACGGAAGACGCGACGGCGGACGTGACGGACGCGGACGCGGCTGACGCGACGGCGGACGTGACGGACGCGGCTGACGTGAAGGAACACGCGACGGCTGACGTCACGGACGCGGACGCGGCTGACGTTCCGGACGCGGACGCGGATGCGGGCGGGAGGACGAGCGGAGCGGCGGGCGAAGAGTCGGCCCCTGCCGTGGAGGACGCCGCTCCGCCGCAGAGCCCCGCAGTCGAGGAAGACACCGCTGCGCAGGCCGACTCCGGCGACGAGGAGCCGACGGACGCCGTCCCGACGGACGCCGTCCCCGCAGACGCCGTCCCCCACGACGCCGTCCCGACCGATTCCGACGAGCCGCAGGACAGCGTGCCCCAGGACGCCGTGCCCCAGGACGCCGTCCCGCCCTCCTGGACTCCCCCGCCGGCCCCGCAGACCGGCCTGCCGCCGCTGCCGCCGTCGTACCAGCCCGCCGCTCCCGCCCCGGCGGCCCAGTGGCCCGCACAGCCGCAGCCGCAGCCGGTGGACGCCGCCGCGGCTCAGCCGCCCGCGCCGCCCGCCTGGAACCCGCCGGCCGCACCGGCCCCGGAGCCTCCTGCCCCGCAGCACGGCTACGGCTTCCCCCAACCCCCCGCCCCGGCCGCGCCGCCGACCCCACCCGCGCAGGCGCCCGGTTCGCAGCCCGGCTACGGCTTCCCCCAGCCCCCCGCCCCCGACGCCCGGCCCGGCTACGGTTTCCCGCACCCCGGCGTCCCGGCGGCCCCCGCGCCGCCCGCCTCCCCCGACGGTTACGGCTTCCCGCAGCCCCCGGCACCTCCCGCGCCCCCGGCCGCCCCGCAGGCGCCGCAGGCCGCGCAGCCGCACCCCGGCATCCCGCAGCAGGCCGACGGTCAGCTCCCGCCTGCCGCTCCTCAGGCCGCCCCGGAGGCCCCCCAGGGCTTCCCCGCGCAGTCCCCGCAGCCGCAGGCGTCCCAGCCGCCGTCGGCTCCGCCTGCGGCCGCTCAGCCCTCAGCCCCTCAGCCCCCGGCCGGCCCCACCGCCCCGGCGGGCTACGGCTTCCCGCAGCCGACCGCCGCGCCCCAGCCCCAGGCCCCGCAGCCGCCGGCTCCCCAGCCCGCCGCCGGTTACGGCTTCCCCCACCCCGCAGTCCCTCAGCCCCAGGCCCCCCACTCTCAGGCCGGCCCCAACGCCCCGGCCGGCTACGGCTTCCCGCAGCCGACCGCCTCACCCCAGCCCCAGGCCCCGCAGCCGCCGGCTCCCCAGCCCCAGGCCGCGGCCCCCCAGCCGCCCGTCCCTCCCGCCGACCCGCGCGCCGGTGCCGCCTGGCCGCAGCCGATCCAGCACGATCAGCGGCAGCCGGTCAACCCGGGTGCCGCGCCGCTGGGTTACACCGCCGCCGTGGAGCTGTCCTCGGACCGGCTGCTCAACAACAAGAAGCAGAAGGCGAAGAGCAGCCGTCCGGCCGTCGGCGGGTCACGGTTCAAGCTGGGCGGGAAGAAGGAGGAGGCCGAGCGGCAGCGCAAGCTGGAGCTGATCCGCACGCCCGTGCTGTCCTGCTACCGGATCGCGGTCATCAGCCTCAAGGGCGGCGTGGGCAAGACCACGACCACCACGGCGCTCGGCTCGACGCTGGCCACCGAGCGCCAGGACAAGATCCTCGCGATCGACGCCAACCCGGACGCCGGGACCCTCGGCCGCCGGGTGCGGCGCGAGACCGGGGCCACCATCCGCGACCTCGTCCAGGCGATCCCGTACCTCAACTCGTACATGGACATCCGGCGGTTCACCTCCCAGGCCCCCTCCGGCCTGGAGATCATCGCCAACGACGTCGACCCGGCCGTCTCCACGACGTTCAACGACGAGGACTACCGGCGCGCGATCGACGTGCTCGGCAAGCAGTACCCGATCATCCTGACCGACTCGGGCACCGGCCTGCTCTACAGCGCGATGCGCGGGGTGCTCGACCTCGCCGACCAGCTCATCATCATCTCCACGCCGTCGGTGGACGGGGCGAGCAGCGCGAGCACCACGCTGGACTGGCTGTCCGCGCACGGGTACGCCGAGCTCGTCTCGCGGTCCCTCACCGTCATCTCCGGGGTCCGCGAGACCGGCAAGATGATCAAGGTCGAGGACATCGTGGCGCACTTCGAGACGCGCTGCCGGGGTGTCGTCGTCGTTCCGTTCGACGAGCATCTCTCCGCAGGTGCCGAGGTCGACCTGGACATGATGCGGCCGAAGGTGCGGGAGGCGTACTTCAACCTCGCGGCGATGGTCGCGGAGGACTTCGTCCGCCACCAGCAGATGCACGGCCTGTGGACGAGCGACGGCAACCCGCCGCCGGTGGCCGCCCCGCCCCTGCCGGGCCAGCCGCTGCCGGGCCAGCCCTACCCGCCCCAGGCGGTGGGCCAGCCGTATCCGCAGGCCCCCCAGCCGGGTCAGCCGTACCCCCAGCCGGGACAACCGGGCCCGCAGGGCCGGCCGCCGGCGCAGCCGTTCCCGCAGCAGCCGGGCCACCAGGGCCAGCCCGCGCACCCGGGGCAGCAGCCGTACCCGCCCCAGCCCGGCCAGCCGTACCCGCAGACCCCTCCCCCGCCCCCGCAGCAGTAGACCCGCGGTAGGCCACACAACGCGAAGGGCGGCCGGTGTCCTGGGACACCGGCCGCCCTTCGCGTTGCGCGCGAGGCCCTACGGCTGAGCCGCGATCAGCTCCCGGCACCGCTGCACGTCCCGCGCCATCTGCTCCAACAGCCCCTCCAGGGACTCGAACTTCGCCTGGCCGCGGACGAACGCGAGGAAGTCGACGGCCACGTGCAGGCCGTACAGGTCGAGGCCGACGCGGTCGATCGCATACGCCTCCACCGTGCGCTCAGTGCCGTCGAACTGCGGGTTCGTGCCGACGGAGATGGCCGCCGGCATCGCCTCGCCGTTCGCGTGCAGCCAGCCGGCGTAGACGCCGTCGGCGGGGATCGCGGTGTGCGGGAGCGTCTCGACGTTCGCCGTGGGGAAGCCCAGTTCGCGTCCGCGCTGCGCACCGCGCACGACCACGCCCTCGACGCGGTGCGGGCGGCCGAGGATCTCGGCGGCGCCCGCCAGGTCGCCCTCGGCGACCAGACGACGGGTCAGGGTGGAGGAGAACGGCTCCCCGCCGCCCGCCGCTCCGCGCACGTACAGGTCGACCACCTCGACCTCGAAGTCGTAGACCTTGCCCTGTTCGGCGAGGAAGTCCACGTTCCCGGCGGCCTTGTGGCCGAAGCGGAAGTTGGGGCCCTCGACGACGGCCTTGGCGTGCAGCTTGTCGACCAGGACCTTGACGACGAAGTCGGCGGGCGAGAGCTTCGAGAACTCCGTGGTGAACGGGAGGATGAGGACGGCGTCGACGCCCAGGTCCGCCATCAGTTCGGCACGGCGGTGGTGCGGGGCGAGCAGCGGCGGGTGGCTGCCGGGGCGGACGACCTCGCTGGGGTGCGGGTCGAAGGTGACGACCACGCAGGGCACGCCCAGCTCCCGGGCGCGGTCCACGGCGTGCCGGATGATCAGCTGGTGGCCGCGGTGGACCCCGTCGTAAGAGCCGATGGTGACGACGCTGCGCCCCCAGTCCTGGGGGATGTCCTCCAAGCCACGCCAGCGCTGCACTGTGACCGCTCCTCGAACCCGTGTCCGTGATGTTTCGTGTTCCGTTGACCGCTTACGCAGGTCTAAGGGTGCCATGCCGCGCGGCCGCGGCCCGCATCGGCATGGAGGCTGTGACCCGCCCCACGTACGCCGGGGACCTCCCCCTCGCGTCACACGGGCACCCGGGACCCCGCCAGGTTCTCGATCATGCGGCGGGCGCTCGGCCCGACCACCGCCGCCCACTCGTCGGGCTCGCGGGTGAGCCAGCCCGTGACCTGCGCCGCGAAGCCGGGGACATGGCGGCCGAGGTCGACGAGAGCCCGGTCGAAGCGGGTCGCGCCCTCCGGCGTGCGCACGAGCAGGACGCCGGTGCGGTGGACGAGGTCGCGCAGTTCCGCGCCGCTGTGCCGGGCGGCGGCGTGCAGAACGGCGTCGAGGACGGCCGGGGCGTGTTCGCGGGTCAGCAGGTACTCCCGCAGTTCACGCCGCAGCGTCTGCGAGCCGGGATCTCCGGGGGCGGCGAGGACGGTGGCCAGGGCGGCCCGCGCCGGCTCGGGCCCGCCGTCCAGGAGGCCCGTGACCAGGGGGAGGAGGACGGCACGGGCAGCGGAACCCTCGTCGAGGCGCCGGCCGACGTACGCCGCCAGCTCGCCGGCGCAGTCCGGGCGCGCCTCCAGCGTCTCGCGGAGGACGGGGAGGACCCGTCGGACCAGGTCGGGCGGGGTGACGTCGGCGAGCGCCCGCAGCACCCGGCCGGTGTCGGCGCCGGGGCGGCGCAGCCGGGCGCGGACGGCGTCCAGGACCTGTTCCGGGTGGGTGGCGAGGGCGGTGAGCAGCGCGTCCGGCGGCAGCTGCGCGTCTCCCGCCGCGAAGCGTTCCAACGCGCGCGGCAGGTGCGGGGAGCGGGTCTGCGGGTCGCGGACGAGAAGGCCGAGCGCGCCGCCGTGCAGGGCGGCGTCGGTGGGGCGGGCGAGCAGCGCGAGGGCCGCGTAGCGCAGCAGTGCACGGTCGGCGGCGGTGCGCACCCGGGGCGCGGCGCGCAGCCCGTGGGCCACGGCCGCGACCCGCCGGGCGGGCCGCTCGTCGTGCGCCCACCGGTCGACGGCCCGGCACAGAGCGGAGGTTTCCTCCTCGGCCAGGACGGCGAGCAGTTCGTCGGCCCGCGGGTGGGCGCAGTCGACCAGGGCCTGCGTGAGGTCGTCCAGCGCCCGGTGCCGGTGGGTGTGCAGCAGTGCCTGCGCGGCCGTCGCCACGGTGGCGTGCGGTGTCGCGGGCAGCGGCCGCTCGTCGTCGAACCAGCGGACGAGGTGCGGCTGTACGGCGGTGGCGTCGGCGGCGAGGAGGTCGGCGACGGCGTCGAGGTGGCGGGGCGCGTCGGCGGCGTGCGGGGCGGCGTCGGCGAGGACGAGCCGGCGCAGCAGGTCGAGGCGGGCGTCGACGGGGAGCGGCAGGGCGGTCCAGAAGCCGGGCGCGAACTCGGCGGCCCCGCCGGGTCGTTGCCGGCGCCACGCCACGATCCGGTCGGCCAGCCGGCGCAGGATGGCGGTGTACGGCGTCGCGTCCGGGACGGCCGTCAGCGTCCCGGTGAGCAGCCGGGCGGCCCACCAGGACGCGGGGTCGGCCTCCAGCGCGTCGGTCAACTCCTCCAGTCTCGCGGCCAGTCGGGCGGTGCCGTGCTGGCGCGCGAGGAGCAGCAGGGCCTGCACGACGGGGCCGATGCGGTGGTGCGGCACGGGCAGCGGGCGGATGTCGCGGCGGTGCACCAGGGCGTTGAGGGCCGCGTCGAGGTCGAGGTGGAGACCCTGGATCCAGTCGGCGAGTTCCTCGTGGGCGAAGCGGTAGCCGGAGCCGGCCGGCACGAGGAGCCCCTCGGCGAGCACGGCGGACGCCCAGCCGGTGCCGCCGCCGAGCCGCGCCGGGGCGGGCCCCCACGGGAACACCGCCTCGAACGACGCCCGGTCCAGCTCGCCCTGCCCCGGTCCGAGACAGCGCCGGGCGGCCTCGTGCACCTGCCCGGCCACCCTCGCCGCGAGCCGTCGTACGGCGGTGCCGCGCAGCCCGTTCTCCGCGGCCAGCCGGACGGCGACGCGCAGACACATCAGGTCCAGGTGGGCGGCGAGGACGTCGGCGCGGTCGACGGGGGTGACGGGGACGTCGGGCAGGGCGGCCCGCACCTCTCCGTACAGGCGCAGGGTGAGGGGGTGGCGGGCGTCGGCGGGGTCGAGGGCGCGGTCCGGGACGCCGTGGCGGGCGCGGGCCTCGCGGGCCTCGGCCGGGGTGAGGTCGCCGAGCGGGACGCACGGCGGCAACGCGCCGGCGGCGCTGCCGTACAGCAGCTCCGCCGGGAAGCGCGCCGCGGCCTGCTCCCAGTACTCCGCCCGGCACGCCACCACCAGCCGCGCGCCGGTCTCGCGCAGCCAGTGCGCCGTCCCCTCGGTCCACTCGGCCAGCCGGTGGGCGAGGACCGGGGGCATCTCCTCGGGTCCGTCCAGCAGGAGCAGCAGCGGGCGGCCTGCGGCGCGGGCGAGGTGTGCGAGCCGCTCGGGGGCCGGGTCGTCGGGTGCAGCTCCGGGCCGGGAGGCGGCCACGATACGGGCGGCACGGGTCAGCGCCCGCCGGGCCGCGTCGGCGACCGACGCGTCCTCGTCCCTCAGGTCGGCGCCGCGCAGCCACAGGGTCGGCTCCGGCCGCGCGCCCCGCCCGCGGCGCGCGGCCAGCGCCGCCAGTTCCGTCGTACGGCCGCTGCCCGGGGCGCCGACGAGTCCGAGGACGGCCGCCGGGCTCGCCGCGAACGCGGCGAACTCCCGCGCGACCAGGGGGCGTTCGACCGGAGTCGGTCGGGAGGGGCGCTCGGCCGGTCCGTCCGAGCCCGCCGAGGTGGCGGTGAGTTCCAGGACGCCCGCGAGGTTGAGGTCCGCGCCGTACGCGGGGACGGTCGCCGCGTTGCGGGCGAGCAGTTCGGCGAGCGGGCCGCCGTCCGGCGTGGGGCGCAGCGGTACGGCGAAGCCTGTGTCGCGCCGGTCGGAGCACAGGGCGGTGCCGATGACGGCGACGACGGCACCGGTCGCGGCGTCGAGCACCGGCCCGCCGGCCGCGCCCCCGCCGAGCCGCAGGGCGTCCCGGCCCGCCGTGCCGATCGCCAGCTCGAGGCAGGCGTCGAGGCGGTGGGGGCGGTCCGTGGCCGTGTACGTCACCGGGGTCTCGGCCAGCACCCGTGCCTCGCGCCAGCAGCCGGCCGCGAGCCGCACGTAGGTGCCGGTCCGGACGCCGTCCCGCACGCTGATCGGCAGCGGGTCGGCGGCCAGGCCCGCCGTGCGGACGAGGGCCAGGTCCAGCTCCGGAAGCGCGGTGACGGCGTCGGCGGTCACGACGAGACGGCAGTCGCCGTCGGTGCCGGCCTGCGGATGGGTGCCGGTCTGCACGTCGGTGCCGGCCTGCACGTCGATGGTCAGCACGAGCCGCGGCAGACCGTCGACGGCCTCGTGGCTGGTGACGACCGTGCCGTGGTGGTCGGCGACGAAGCCGGTGCCGCGCGGCCGGCCGGCGAGGTCACGGATGCGGACGAGCACGGGCGCGGGGGCTGGGACCGGAGCCGGGGCTGGGACCGGAGCCGGGCGGCTGCCTTCGGCGGGGTCGGTGAGGTCCGGGGCCGGGACGTCCTGCGGCGCGGCGGCGCCGCCCGTGCCCCCCGGGCCGTCGGCCGTGCCGTGCCGTGGTGTGCGGTGGCCGCCGCCGGTTCGCGGGCCCCGTCCCGCCATCGCCGTACCTCCCACCGCGCCCACGTGCCCTCGTGTCGACGGTAAGCGCGGGATGATCGCCCGGACAGACGGCGAGGCGAACGCGCCCCCTCACGCTCCCTCGGTTCACTCCGAGCGCCTGCCCGGACGGGTGAATGAACGGGGACCGCTGGATAACCCTAGAGGTGGGGGAACCGAGGGGGGACCGTGGAGCGGCGGCGGAGCAGGACCCCGTGCTCGCCGCTCCACGGGCGAACCGGCCGGGGCTCAGCCGAGGATGGCGAGGCTCTTGGCCTTGCCCTTCTGTTCCTCGACGAGTGCCAGGAAACGGCCCTCGGGGTCGAAGACGGCGACCGGGCCGGAGCCCGTGTACTCGTCGGGCATCTCCAGCCGCACGCCGTTGGTGAGCAGCCGGGCCCGCCGGTCGTCCACGTCCCAGCGGGGGAACGCGGCCGCGGCGGCCTCCGCGATCGGCATGACCGCCAGCTCCTCCTGGAGCTGGTCGAGGGTGCGGGCGGAGTCCAGCTTGTAGGGGCCGACGCGGGTGCGGCGCAGGGCGGTGAGGTGACCGCCGACGCCGAGGTCGGCGCCCAGGTCGCGGGCGAGGGCGCGGATGTAGGTGCCGGAGGAGCACACCACGGAGACGATCAGGTCCAGGACCGGGGTGCCGTCCTCGGCGACGGCGTCGCGGACGTCGTACACCGTGAAGGAGGAGACGGTCACCGGGCGGGCCGGGATCTCGAAGTCCTCGCCGTCGCGGGCCCGCTTGTACGAGCGCACTCCGTCGATCTTGATGGCGCTGACCTTGGACGGCACCTGCATGATGTCGCCGCTCAGCTTGGCGACGCCGGCGTCGATGGCGTCCCGGGTGACCCGGGAGGCGTCGGTGGAGGAGGTGATCTCCCCCTCGGCGTCGTCGGTCAGGGTGTTCTGGCCGAGGCGGACGGTCCCCAGGTACTCCTTCTCGGTGAGGGCGAGGTGACCGAGGAGCTTGGTCGCCTTCTCCACGCCGAGGACGAGAACGCCCGTGGCCATCGGGTCGAGTGTGCCGGCGTGGCCGACGCGGCGGGTCCTGGCGATCCCCCGCATCTTGGCCACGACGTCGTGCGAAGTGAAGCCCGACGGCTTGTCGACGATGACGAGGCCGTCGGGCGCGGTGTGCTTCCGGTTCATTCGGCGGTGTCGTCCGTCTCGTCGTCACCGGGCTTGCGGTAGGGGTCGGCGCCGGCGGCGTACGCGGCGCCGGCGGACGCCTCGCGCACCTTCTCGTCGGACTGGCGCGCCTTGTCGAGGAGGTCCTCGATGGTGCGGGCGGTGTCCGGGAGGGCGTCGGCGACGAAGGACAGCGTCGGCGTGAACTTCACACCGGCCGCGCGGCCGACCTCCGAACGCAGGATGCCCTTGGCGCTCTCCAGGCCGGCGGCGGCCGCCTCGCGTTCCTCGTCGTCCCCGTACACGGTGTAGAAGACGGTCGCCTCCCTGAGGTCACCCGTGACACGGGTGTCCGTGATGGTGACGTGGGAACCGAGCCGCGGGTCCTTGATCCCGCGCTGCAGCTTCTGGGCCACCACCTCTCGGATGAGGTCCGCCAGCCTCTTGGCGCGCGCGTTGTCGGCCACTGGTCCGTCTCCCGTTCTTTCTTCTTCTGATGTTGCTCTGGTCAGGTCGGTCAGTCGTCTTCGCCGTGGAAGCGGCGTCTGACCGACAGCAGCTCCACCTCGGGGCGGCCGGCGACCAGCCGTTCGCACCGGTCCAGTACGTCGGTCAGGTGCTCCGCGTCACCGGAGACCATGGCCAGGCCGATGACGGCCCGGCGGTGGAGGTCCTGGTGGTCCACCTCGGCCGCGCTCACCGCGTACTTGCGCTGGAGCTCGGCGACGATGGGGCGGACGACGGAGCGCTTCTCCTTCAACGACCGTACGTCGCCGAGGAGCAGGTCGAAGGACAGAGTCCCCACGTACATGTGTAACCGGTTCACCCGCCGGTACGGGATCGATGGCCCTGGCAGCCGTGCGGAGCAGGGGCATCAAGAACGGTACAACGATACCTGGGCAGGCTCGACGGGGTTTTCACCCGCCCACCGGTCGCCCAGCCCGGGGCAGGACCCCGGGAACGGCGGCGCGCCGGCCGACGGAACGAAGCCCGTCGGCCGGCGCGTACCGGGGTGGTCACACCCGCGGCTTCTCCCGCATCTCGTACGTCGCGATGACGTCGTCGATCTTGATGTCGTTGAAGTTGCCGAGGTTGATACCGCCCTCGAACCCTTCGCGGATCTCGGTGACGTCGTCCTTGAAGCGACGCAGGCCCTCGATGTTGAGGTTCTCCGCGACGACCTTGCCGTCGCGGATGAGCCGGGCCTTGGTGTTGCGCTTGACCTCGCCCGAGCGGATGAGGACACCGGCGATGTTGCCCAGCTTGGACGACTTGAAGACCTCGCGGATCTCCGCCGTACCGAGCTCGTGCTCCTCGTACTCCGGCTTCAGCATGCCCTTCAGGGCCGCCTCGATCTCCTCGATCGCCTGGTAGATGACCGAGTAGTACCGGACGTCCACGCCCTCGCGCTCCGCCATCTGCTGCGCACGGCCGGCGGCACGCACGTTGAAGCCGATGACGATCGCGTCCGAGCCCATGGCCAGGTCGATGTCGGACTCCGTGACCGCACCGACGCCGCGGTGCAGGACGCGGATGTCGACCTCTTCGCCGACGTCCAGCTGGAGCAGGGAGGACTCGAGGGCCTCCACCGAACCGGAAGCGTCACCCTTGATGATCAGGTTCAGCTGCTGTACCTCGCCGGCCTTGAGCGCCGCGTCCAGGTTCTCCAGGGAGAACCTGCGCGTGCGCTTGGCGAAGGCCGCGTTGCGCTCGCGGGCCGCACGCTTCTCGGCGATCTGGCGGGCGGTGCGGTCCTCGTCGACGACGAGGAAGTTGTCGCCCGCACCCGGGACGTTGGTCAGGCCCAGGACCTGGACCGGCGTCGACGGGCCGGCCTCGGCGACGCTGTTGCCGTTGTCGTCGTGCATCGCCCGGACTCGGCCGTACGCGTCGCCGACCACCATGGTGTCGCCGACCCGCAGCGTGCCGCGCTGGACGAGGACCGTCGACACGGCGCCACGGCCGCGGTCGAGACGGGACTCGATCGAGATGCCCTGCGCGTCCTGGTTCGGGTTGGCCCGCAGGTCGAGCGAGGCGTCGGCCGTGAGGATCACGGCCTCCAGCAGCGAGTCGATGTGCAGACCCTGCTTGGCGGAGATGTCGACGAACATCGTGTCGCCGCCGTACTCCTCGGCCACCAGTCCGTACTCGGTCAGCTGACCGCGCACCTTGGTCGGGTCGGCACCCTCGACGTCGATCTTGTTGACCGCGACGACGATCGGGACGTCGGCCGCCTTGGCGTGGTTGAGCGCCTCGACCGTCTGCGGCATGACGCCGTCGTTGGCCGCGACGACCAGGATCGCGATGTCGGTCGACTTCGCACCACGGGCACGCATGGCGGTGAACGCCTCGTGACCCGGGGTGTCGATGAAGGTGATCTTGCGCTCTTCGTCGTTGACCTCGGTCGCGACCTGGTAGGCACCGATGTGCTGGGTGATGCCACCGGCCTCGCCCGCGATGACGTTCGTCTTGCGGATGGCGTCGAGCAGGCGGGTCTTACCGTGGTCGACGTGACCCATGACGGTGACGACCGGCGGGCGGACCACCAGGTCCTCCTCGTCGCCCTCGTCCTCGCCGAACTCGATGTCGAAGGACTCGAGCAGCTCGCGGTCCTCCTCCTCCGGGCTGACGATCTGAACCTCGTAGTTCATCTCGCCGGCGAGGAGCTGGAGGGTCTCGTCGGAGACGGACTGGGTCGCGGTGACCATCTCGCCGAGGTTCATCATGACCGCGACGAGCGACGCCGGGTTGGCGTTGATCTTCTCCGCGAAGTCGGTGAGGGACGCACCGCGCGACAGGCGAATGGTCTCGCCGTTGCCGCGAGGCAGCATCACGCCGCCGACCGACGGGGCCTGCATGGCCTCGTACTCCTGGCGCCTCTGCCGCTTCGACTTGCGGCCGCGACGCGCGGGACCACCCGGACGACCGAAGGCGCCCTGCGTGCCACCACGGCCACCGGGACCGCCCGGACGACCGCCGAAGCCGGGACGGCCACCGCCGCCACCGCCCGGACCACCGGGACGGCCGGCGAAGCCACCGCCGCCACCGCCACCGGGACCACCGGGACGGCCGGCGAAGCCGCCGCCGCCACCGGGACGGCCGGCGAAGCCGCCGCCGCCACCCGGACGACCGCCGCCGCCACCGGGACGACCGGCGCCACCGGGACCGCGGCCGCCGGGGCCGCCGCCGGGACGCGGACCGGCCGCGGGACGCTGCGGCATCATGCCGGGGTTGGGACGGGGACCGCCGGGGCCGCCGCCGGGACGCGGAGCGCCGCCCTGCGGGCGGGGCATGCCGGCCGGCGACGGACGGGAACCACCGGGAGCCTGCGGACGGGGACCGCCACCCTGGCCACCGGGGGCCTGGGGACGGGGACCGGCGCCCGGAGCGCCACCGGGGCCACCGGGACGCGGGCCGCCCTGCGGGCGCGGGGCCTGCGGACGGGCCATACCGGCGTTTCCGCCGGAGGTGAAGGGGTTGTTGCCCGGACGCGGACCGGCCGGACGGGCACCCGGACGCGGCGAGCCGGCGCCACCGGCGCGCGGACCCTGCGCGGCGGCCGGACGGGATCCCTGACCGCCCTGCTGGCCCTGACCGGGCGCACCGGGACGGGCACCGGGCCTGGGCGCGCCGGGGCGCGGACCCTGACCGGCGGGCTTGGCGGCCGGGGCCGACGGCGGAGCGGTGAACTCCGGGGCGGCCGGGGCCGGACGCGGCGCGGGTCGGGGACCCGGACGCGGGCCGGAAGCCGACGGCGCGGGGGTCGACGGCGCCGACGGGGCCGACGGGGCAGCCGGAGCCGCGGGGGCCGCGGGCTGCTGTGCCGCCGGGGGCTTGGGGGCGGCCGGCCGCGGAGCGGCCGGACCCGGACGTGCCGCCTGCGCCGGGGACGGCGCGGCGGGCTTGGGGGCCGCCTTGCGCGGGGCGGGCTTCGCGGACCTGCCGCTGCCACCGCCCTGGAAGGCGTCAGTCAGTTTGCGTACAACGGGCGCCTCGATCGTCGAAGACGCCGAACGGACGAATTCACCGAGTTCTTGGAGCTTGGCCATGACGACCTTGCTCTCGACGCCGAACTCCTTGGCGAGTTCGTATACCCGGACCTTAGCCACTTCGCTCCTTTTAGGTCCGGGTTGCGGCCGGACCGTCGCTACTTCATGGGCGTACTCATCGCGTACTCATCGAGTGCTCATCGCAATCTCGACCTGCTTTCGACTCGCGAGGTACCAGGGCCGCACGGGTGATCCGCGCGACGCTTCTTACGGTGTTGCCTGCTCGGCAACGGTCGTCTGCTCGACGTGCTGGCGCAACACCTTTGTGTCGAGCGCTCCCGCGGCGCGCAACGCCCGCGTGAACGCCCGGCGGCGTACCGCCTGGTCGAGACAGACCAGAGCGGGATGCACGTAAGCACCCCGGCCGGGCAGCGTACCGCGAAGATCGGGGACGCATGCGTCCTCGATCGCCACGATGCGCAGCAGCTCCGTCTTGGCCGCCCGCTTCCGGCACCCCACACAGGTGCGTTCAGGGCGTACTCCGGTGTGCGTCCGGCCAGACACAGCTAAGTCTACCTCCCCGTACCGACCTCACCCCTTTGGGCCAGGATTCGAACAGTTGCCGCGCGGGATCTGTCGTGATCTCAGCCACCGCAGGCCGAGATTTATTCCCCGGGGCTACTCGCCGGGCTGCTCGGTGTCCGGCCGGATGTCGATGCGCCAGCCGGTCAGGCGGGCCGCGAGGCGGGCGTTCTGGCCTTCCTTGCCGATCGCCAGGGAGAGTTGGTAGTCGGGCACGGTCACGCGCGCGGAGCGGGCGGCCATGTCCACGACCTCGACCTTCGAGACCCGGGCCGGCGACAGGGCGTTGGCCACCATCTCGGCCGGGTCGTCGGACCAGTCGACGATGTCGATCTTCTCACCGTTCAGCTCGCCCATGACATTGCGCACCCGGCCGCCCATGGGGCCGATGCAGGCGCCCTTGGCGTTCAGGCCCGAACGGGTGGACCGGACGGCGATCTTCGTACGGTGACCGGCCTCACGTGCGATGGCGGCGATCTCGACGGAACCGTCGGCGATCTCCGGCACCTCCAGCGCGAAGAGCTTCTTCACCAGGTTGGGGTGCGTCCGGGAGAGGGTCACGGACGGACCGCGCACACCCTTCGCCACCCGGACGACGTACGAGCGAAGGCGCAGGCCGTGCGGGTAGGTCTCACCGGGCACCTGCTCCTGCACCGGCAGGATCGCCTCGAGCTTGCCGATGTCGACGAGCACGTTCTTCGGGTCGCGGCCCTGCTGGACCACTCCGGTGACGATGTCGCCCTCGCGGCCGGCGTACTCGCCGAGCGTCGCGTCGTCCTCGGCGTCGCGCAGCCGTTGCAGGATCACCTGCTTGGCGGTGGTGGCGGCGATACGGCCGAAGCCGGACGGGGTGTCGTCGAACTCGCGGGGCTCCTGGCCCTCCTCGAGGTCCTCGGGGTCCTCCTTCGCCCACACCGTCACGTGGCCGGTCTCCCGGTCGAGCTCCACGCGCGCGTGGCGGCGGCTTCCCTCGGTGCGGTGGTAGGCGATGAGGAGGGCCGACTCGATCGCCTCGACCAGCAGGTCGAAGGAGATCTCCTTCTCCCGCACCAAGCCCCGCAGGGCGCTCATGTCGATGTCCACGGCTCTACGCCTCCTCCTCTTCCTTCATGTCCTGCTTGTCCTTGCGGTTGAACTCGACCTGCACGCGCGCCCGGTCGATGTCGCCGAAGGCGAGCCGGCGGGTGGTGGCCTTGCGGCCCTTCACTCCGGGCACCTCGACGTCGAGGCCTTCGTCGTCCACGGTGAGGATGCGGGCGACGACCTCGCCGCCCTCGTGGAGCTGGAACTTCACCAGGCGGTCCGTGGCACGCACGTAGTGGCGGTGCTCGGTGAGGGTGCGCTCCGCGCCGGGGGTGCCGACCTCGAGGGTGTACTCGCCCTCGCCCATCGCGTCGGTCTCGTCGAGCTTCGCCGAGAGCGCACGGCTCACATCGGCGATCTGGTCCAGGTCCGCACCGGTGTCGGAGTCGACGACGACGCGCAGCACCCGCTTGCGTCCGACGGAGTCCACGGCGATCTCTTCGAGGTCCAGGCCCTGGGAGGTGACGAGCGGTTCCAGCAGTTCTCGCAGCCTCTCGCTCTGGGTGGTGCTCATCCGGGTGACTCCTCGGCCGCGTGTGCTGTTGTGGGATGGGGCGCGTGTCTGGTCAAAGGGTATCCGGTCGCGGGGTGTGTTGCCGTCCACCGGGCGGTCCCGGGGGCGCGGGCGGTGCCGCTGAGTGGTGGCGGGCGGGGGCGCGGGTACGGTGATCACGGGCGTGCCGCCCTTCAAGGTCGTTTTGTCGTACGAACCCCCCGAGGACGTCTGTCGTGCCGTACCCACCGCCGCGCGCCCGTACGGGACCGCGCAGAAGATCCGTGCTCGCCTCGGCCGCCGGGGCCGCCCTGTCGGCGGGCTGCTCCTCCGGCGGCGGCGCCCGTGATGCCGCTGGTGTCGGTGAGGGCGGTTCGCCCGCCGCGGAACGGGCACGCGCGCGTGCGGCGCGGGACAGCGGCGGGCTGCTGGAGCGCTACGACGTCGTGCTCGCGGCGTATCCGCGGCTGACGGAGCGGCTGGGGCCGTTGCGGGCCGAGGTCGTGCGGCACGTGGAGGCGTTCGGGGGCGTGGGCGGGGCGTCCGGCACGCCGTCGCCCTCCGTGACCGCCTCCCCGTCGGTGACCGCGTCGGCGCCCGTCGGCGCCCCGCCGACCGAGGAGGAGGCGGTGGCGCAGCTCGCCATCGCCGAGCGGACGCTCGCCGACCGCAGGGTCACGGCGCTGGCGGAGGTGCCGGGCGAGCTGGCCCGGTTGCTGGCCTCGGTGGCGGCGGCCGGGGCGGCGCACGCCTACCTGCTGACGCAGGGCGCGCGATGAGCGGGGGGACGGCGGGCGACGAGCGCGGGAGCGGCGAGGTCACGGCGCTGCAGGCCGCGCTGGCCGCGGAGCACGCGGCGGTGTACGGGTACGGCGTCGTCGGCGGCCGGATCGGCGAGGAGCGGCGCACGGAGGCACGGGAAGCGTACGACGCCCATCGGGCGCGCCGGGACGCGCTGGCGCGCCAGGTGCGCGATCTGGGCGCCACACCGGTCGCCGCGAGCGCCGCGTACGCGCTCCCCTTCCCGGTGCCGGACCCGGCCGCGGCGGTCCGGCTCGCCACCGCTCTGGAGGAGCGGGTGGCCGGGGTCTACTCGGACCTCGTGCGGTCCGCCGGCGGGGCGCGGCGCCGGGAGGCCGCCGGGGCGCTGCGGGAGGCGGCGGTGCGGGCGGTGCGCTGGCGCGGCGGGAGCGTAGCCTTCCCTGGGCTCGCCGAGCGGGCGGGCACGGGAGCGGATCCGGCCGCGACGGGGGCCGGGCCCTCGGCCTCGCAGGCCGGGTCGGCTACGGGGAACCCGGGAGCGGCGCAGACACCGACGGCGTGAGCACCGGAGGACCGGGACCAGGAAGGGGCGACGCGCACATGGCTTTCGAACCGCCGCAGCGTCTGGTCAGGGCGCTCGGTGAGACGGCACCGGACGGTGACGACTGGCTGGAGAAGCTGCCGGAGACGCTCGCACGGGCCGTCTCCTCCCGCGGGCTGACCGTCGAGCGGGTGCAGGTGCCGGGCGGGCGCAGCAGCCTGGTGGTGCTGGTGCGCCGGTCCGACGGGACGCCGGCGGTGCTGAAGCTGGCCCCGCCCCGGTTCCGGCCGGAGGCCGAGCGGGCCGCGCTCGCGCACTGGGACGGCCTGGGCGCCGTCCAGTTGCTGGAGGGGTCGTCCGGCGAGGGGGTGCTGGTGCTGGAGCGGCTGCGTCCGGATGTGTCGGTGCGGTCGTTGCCGGAGGCGAAGGCGCTGCTGGAGGCGGCGGGGACGCTGCGGCGGCTGTGGGTGGAGCCGCCGTCCGGGCCGGTCTTCGAGACGGTCGCCGCGCGGACCGGGCGGCAGGCGACGGCGATGCGCGCGGGTGCGGATACCGAGGTGACGCCGCTGGTGGACGCGGCGCTCGCGGCCCGCGAGGAACTGCTGGCCGCACCGCCCGAACACCGGTTGCTGCACGGCACGTTCCGGCAGAGCAAGGTGCTGGCGGGTGAGCGTACGCCGTGGCTGGCGGTCGGGCCCGATCCGGTGGTCGGCGAGTGCGCCTTCGACCTGGCCCGGCTGGTGCGGGACCGGGTCGAGGACCTGATCGCCTCGCCGTCCGGGGCGGCGACGACCCGTCGGCGGGTGAAGCGGCTCGCGGAGTCGCTGGAGGTGGACCAGGAGCGGCTGCGCGGCTGGACGCTGTTCCGGGCGGTGGAGTCCGGCGTGCGGGCCCGGCGGGTGGGCCGGGGCCGGGACGCGGAGCTGCTGCTGGAGTTCGCGGGCTGGTTGTAGCCCGCTGATGTCCGTGCGGTGGCCGTTCCCCTCCGCAGTGACGTTCCGTCACGTTCTGCGGTCGGGGAACGGTCCGGGGGCACCGGTGAGGCCGCCCTGCCTCACCGGAACCCCTTGGGTGGTGTCGTCACGCGGTGAGGCGCGCGATCGCCTCGTCCACCGTCAGTTCCTCGCGCTCGCCGGTGCGGCGGTCCTTCAGCTCGAGGACGCCCTCGGCGGAGCGGCGGCCCGCGACCAGGATCTTCGGTACGCCGATCAGTTCCGAGTCGGTGAACTTCACGCCCGGCGAGACCCCGGCCCGGTCGTCGACCAGGACGCGCAGACCGGCCGCCCGCAGCTTCTCGGAGACGTCGAGGGCGAGTTCGGTCTGGAGGGCCTTGCCGGCGGCGACGACGTGCACGTCGGCCGGGGCGACCTCGGCGGGCCAGCACAGGCCCTTGTCGTCGGCGGTCTGCTCGGCGAGGGCCGCGACCGCGCGGGAGACGCCGATGCCGTAGGAGCCCATGGTGACGCGGACCGGCTTGCCGTTCTGGCCGAGGACGTCGAGCTTGAGGGCGTCGGCGTACTTGCGGCCGAGCTGGAAGATGTGGCCGATCTCGATGGCGCGGTCCAGCTTGAGGCCGGTGCCGCAGTTCGGGCAGGGGTCGCCCTCCTGGACGACCACGACGTCGACGTAGGCGTCGACCTCGAAGTCACGGCCGGCGACGACGTTCCTGGCGTGCGTGGCGTCCTTGTTGGCGCCGGTGATCCACGCGGTGCCGGGGGCGACGCGCGGGTCGGCGATGTAGGTGACCTTCTCCCCCAGGCCCTGGGGGCCGACGTAGCCGCGGACCAGGTCGGGGCGGCTCGCGAAGTCCGCCTCGGTGACCATCTCGACGACCGCCGGGGAGAAGTGCGCCTCGACCTTGTCCATGTCGACCTCGCGGTCGCCGGGGACGCCGACGGCGACGATCTCGCCGTCGACCTTCACGAGGAGGTTCTTCAGCGTGGCGGAGGCCGGGACGCCGAGGTGGGCGGCGAGGGTCTCGATGGTCGGGGTGTCGGGTGTGGGGATCTCTTCGAGCGCGGGCGCGCCCTCGGCGTCCACCGGCGTCAACTCGTACGTGATCGCCTCGGTGTTGGCCGCGAAGTCGCAGTTCGGGCAGTCGGCGAAGGTGTCCTCGCCGGCGCCGGCCGGGGCGAGGAACTCCTCGGACTTCGAGCCGCCCATGGCGCCCGCGGTCGCGGCGCAGATGCGGTAGTCGAGGCCGAGACGCTCGAACACCTTCCGGTAGGCCTGGCGGTGCAGGGCGTACGACCGGGCGAGGCCCTCGTCCTCGGTGTCGAAGGAGTACGAGTCCTTCATCAGGAACTCGCGGCCGCGCAGGATGCCGGCGCGGGGGCGGGCCTCGTCCCGGAACTTCGTCTGGATCTGGTAGAGGATGACCGGCAGGTCCTTGTAGGAGGACGCCTGGTCCTTCACGATCAGCGTGAAGATCTCCTCGTGGGTGGGGCCGAGGAGGTAGTCGCCGCCCTTGCGGTCGTTCAGCCGGAACAGCTCGGGGCCGTACTCCTCCCAGCGGCCGGTCGCCTCGTACGGCTCCTTCGGCAGCAGGGCGGGGAGCAGCACCTCCTGCGCGCCGATGGCGTCCATCTCCTCGCGGACGATCCGCTCCACGTTGGCGAGGACCTTCTTGCCGAGCGGCAGCCAGGTCCAGATGCCGGCGGCGGTGCGGCGGACGTAGCCGGCGCGGACGAGGAGCTTGTGGCTGAGGACCTCGGCGTCGGCGGGGTCGTCGCGCAGGGTCTTCGCCATCAACTGGGACATGCGCTGGACCGGTGCGTTCGCCATGGTTCTCGTACTCCTGCCGAAGGGGGTCCCCCCGCTCGAGCGCAGCCGAGACCGGGGGAGGGTGATGGCTAGGAGGTTAGCCGGGAGCGCGGGGTCGCCGGTAATCCGTTACGCGCGCAGCAGCGGGAGGGGGGCGCCCATCACCGCGTAGGGGCGGGGTGCGCTCGGGAAGAGGACGTTGCGGGCCAGGTCCTGGTAGCCGAGGGAGCGGTAGAGGGCTCTGGCGGGGCTCTCCGTGTCGATCGCCGAGAGGATCGAGCGGGGTTCGGCGGCGCCGTCCGTGATGGTGGTGATCAGGGCCCGGCCCGCGCCGCGGTTCTGATGGGCGGGATGGACGTGGAGTTCGGTGATGACGAAGGAGTCGTCGAGCCAGGTCTCGTTGCCCTTGGCGCGCAGATAGGGCTCCACGACGGTGGACCACCAGTGGGTGCGGTCGTTGGGCATGCCGTACACGAATCCGGCGAGTCGGCCGCCGACGGTCGCGCCGAAGGCCCGTGCTCCGGGGTACGTCATGTGGCGCAGGACGATCTGTCGGCGTACGGCCACTTCGTCCGGTCCCAGTCCGAAGGCGACGGCTTGGACGGCCAGGGCCTCGTCCACGTGGGCTGTGAGGTCCAAGGGGCCGATGACGAGGTCCATGTCACGGGAGCCTACAGGGGGTTCTCGGTTCCGTGCGGGGTGCGGACGATCGCGGTGACGGGACGCGGACGGCTCCTGCGGAACGGCTTTTCAGAACAGCACGCTCATGAAGGCGCCGACCTCCTGGAAGCCCACCCGTCGGTAGGTGCGTCGCGCCGCGGTGTTGAAGTCGTTGACGTAGAGGCTCACCACCGGGGCCACGTCGGCGAGGGCGTAGCGCAGGACGGCCGCCATGCCGGGGGCCGCGAAGCCTCGGCCCCGGTATTCGGGGGCCACCCACACGCCCTGGATCTGGCAGGCCTGGGAGGTGGCGGCGCCGATCTCCGCCTTGAAGACGACCCGGCCGTGGTCGTCGAGGCGGGCGAACGAGCGGCCGGCGCCCACGAGTTCGGCGACGCGGGCCTGGTAGAGCAGGCCGCCGTCTCCGGCCATCGGGGAGACGCCGACCTCCTCGGTGAACATCGCCACGCACGCCGGCATGATCGTCTCCAGCTCGTCCTTGCGGATGCGGCGGACGTGGGGATCCGGTTCGATGTCGGTGGACATGCGGTCGGTGACCATCAGGGGCTGGTGGGCGCGGACCTCGCGGGCCGGGCCCCAGTGGGGTTCGAGCAGGCGCCAGAGCCGGGCGGTGGGTTCGGCCGGCCCGACGATGGAGGAGCAGCGGCGGCCGGCCCTGCGGGCACGGTCGGCGAAGGCGCGGACGGCGCGGGGGGTGGCGCAGATGGGGACGAGGTTGGCGCCGGCGTAGCACAGGGACGTCAGCATGCCGTCCTCGTACCAGCCCCACATCTCGCCGCCGAGACGCCACGGGTCCAGGCCCGCGATCTGTACGCGGGAGGTCACGAAGGCGTTGGCGACCGGCTCGCGGTCGAGGACGGCGAGCGCGGCGTCCAGGTCGCTCGGTTCGAGAACCCGGGAGGTGGTCTGCGTCAACACGTGCGGGGCCTCACACTCGGGTCTGCCTGATCTCCGCACTGTACCCGCGGAAGCCGGAGGGCGTCGCCCTGTGGTGGTACGTCCCGTTCTCAGGTCGGCGTCCGCGGGTGCCCGGGCCCTGGGCGCTGTCGCCCCCGGTCCCCCGCGCCGGCCCCGAAGGGGCCTCGGCCTCGAACGCCGGACGGGCCGGGGGACGCGGCAGGCGTGGCGATGGCCGCGTGGGCCGGGTCAGCCGGCGACCGCCACCGAGGGTTCGCCGGAGGGGATGCCGTCCGCCTGCATCTGTTCGGCGATCTTCATGGCCTCCTCGATGAGGGTCTCCACGATCTTCGACTCGGGGACGGTCTTGATGACCTCGCCCTTGACGAAGATCT
>NZ_JBVIAY010000040.1:0-35581 GCF_055573695.1 Streptomyces sp. NPDC030143 | reverse complement strand
CTGGGAGAGACGCGACGACATCCACGAAGCGTTCCTCGGCCTCGCCACCTGTCTGATCACCCACCGCCACGTCCAACGCCTTTGTTAGGACCTCTAAGGGACCCGGCCAGACCACGGCCGACGGCCGCGCCAGCACAACCGAAGGACGTCGACGCAGTCGCGCCAAGCGAGGCCACGGCGGCCGACTGAGGGACGAGCTCATCGAAGCGGCCGGCACGCTGCTCGACGACGCCGGCGAGGACGGCGTGACCATCCGTGCGGTGGCACAGGCCGTCGGGGTCAGCACCCCCTCGGTGTATATGCACTTCGACAACCGACTGGAACTGCTGCACACCGTGTGCCTGGGGGTCTGGGACGAGCTCAACCGACGGATGCTGAGCATCAGCGCCCAGAACAGTGACCCGTTCGCCGAACTCCACCAGCGCAGTGTCGCCTACATCAGGTTCGGGCTCGACCATCCCCTGCGCTACCGCCTGGTCGCGACCGGACCCGCGACAGCCGTCACTGAGCAGGTCGCCGACGCCTGCTTCCGATTCCTGCGGGAAGCGGTGCAGCGATGCGCCGACGCCGGCGTGCTCCACGGCGATGTGACGGCGCTGACCCGGGCCATCTGCGCGTGCCTGCCCGGTGCCGTCTCGCTGCTGATCCTCCAGCCGACCTCGAAATGGCCCGACGACATCCCCCAGTACGCAGACGATGCCGCTACCCTCGCCTGCCAGGGCGCCGCCGCCCTCTCACGCGCGCACCATGGGCGCTACGAAACGTGAACCGTTCTGCCCTGGAGGTTCCCCCTTAGATGCGGGAAGACGTGACAAGGAGCGCAACACCGTCGACCGCCTGATCAACCGGCTGGAGGACTGGCGCGGCATCTCCACCCGCTTCGACAAGACACCCGAGAGCTGCCTCGCTGGTCTCGAACTCCGCGCCTCGAGGATCTGGCTCGAGGACCTCCTGCGAGCAGCCGATTGATCACGACGTCACACAGGCCCGACCGCGCTGCCCCGCGGCCACGCGATGCACCGTGCAGGCCGACAAGGAGGACATCGAAGATCTTGGTCTCCTGAAGCTCGACGTGCTGGGCGTGCGGATGCAGTCCGCGATGGCGTACGCGGTCGCCGACCGCCGCACGACCGGACGCCTGCTCGATCTCGACAATCCTGATCACGTCAGTCTGAATGACCAGCAGGCCTCCGAGCTGATCCGGGCCTCGGACACCGTCGGCCTCTTCCAGCTCGATTCTGTGTCAACGCGAGCTGTGTCGGTTTCCTTGCTTCACCGGCTTCCTCGTCTGCGCGAACGTTGCAAACTGGTTGTCGATGACGCCCCCGCCCTTCATCATCCGTTCCCAGTAGCAAATTCTTCCGGCCAGGGAAGCCGTGCCGGGCTGGTTGCTCACACAGGGAGGCTGTCGGGGGTTTACGTTCGAGCCTTGACGGGTCAAGATGGCGCAGCGATGAGCAATACTTTCCTCATTGGTGTCGCAGGACGTGGATCCGTGCGGCCCCGATCGGGATGTTCGCAGAGGCGGTCCGCTGTTCGTAATTTCGAACAGCGATCGATATACCGGACAATCAGTTGCTCGCCGCCCCAGATCATCCAAACGCACTAAGGACGACCTGTGCACGCAGAGCATGTTGAATCGACGAGCCTCGACCTCTGTGTCGTGGGGGTGGACTTCGGCACCCTGTCAGGGCGGGCTGTGGTGGTCCGCGTCCGGGACGGTGCCGAGTTGGGCGTTGCGGAGCACCCGTACCGGCACGCCGTTCTCGACCGGGAGCTGCCCGACGGTACGCCGCTGCCCCCCGACTGGGCCCTGCAGGTGCCCTCGGACTACACCGACGTCCTGCGCACCGCCGTACCCGAGGCTCTCGCCCGTGCCGGAGTGCGGCCGGAACAGGTGATCGGCATCGGCACCGACTTCACCGCCTGCACTGTCCTGCCGGTGCTCGCCGACGGCACGCCCCTGTGCGAGCTGCCCGAGTACGCCGCCCGCCCGCACGCCTACGTCAAGCTGTGGCGCCACCACGCGGCTCAGGGTCAGGCCGACCGGATCAACGCGCTGGCCGCCGAGCGGAAGGAACCGTGGCTGGAGCGGTACGGCGGCAAGATCTCCTCGGAGTGGGAGTTCGCCAAGGCGCTGCAGGTCCTGGAGGAGGACGCGGAGATCTACCAGCGCACCGAGCGCTGGGTGGAGGCGGCGGACTGGATCGTCTGGCGACTGAGCGGCGCGTACGTCCGCAACGCCTGCACCGCCGGCTACAAGGGCCAGTACCAGGACGGGAGGTACCCGTCACCGGAGTACCTGGCCGCCCTGCACCCGGACTTCGCCTCCTTCGTCACCGACAAGCTGGACCAGCCGATCGGCCAACTCGGTGAGGCGGCCGGGCGGTTGACCGCCGAGGCCGCCGCCTGGACGGGCCTGCCGGAGGGCATCGCGGTCTGCGTCGGCAACGTCGACGCGCATGTGACGGCCCCGGCGGCGGTCGCCGTGGAGCCCGGCCAGATGGTCGCCATCATGGGCACCTCCACCTGCCATGTGATGAGCTCGGACCAGCGTGGCACGGTCCCCGGCATGTGCGGTGTCGTCGATGGCGGCATCCTGCCCGGACTGTGGGGCTACGAGGCCGGACAGAGCGGCGTCGGCGACATCTTCGCCTGGTTCATCCGCACCAGCCTGCCCGCCGAGTACGCCGAACGCGCCGCGGCCGCCGGCCAGAGCCCGCACGAGTACCTGACCGAGCTCGCGGCCGGGCAGCGCGTCGGCCAGCACGGCCTGATCGCCCTGGACTGGCACAGCGGCAACCGGTCGATCCTGGTCGACCACGACCTCAGCGGCGTCGTCGTGGGCCAGACCCTGTCCACCCGCCCCGAGGACGTCTACCGCGCCCTGCTGGAGGCCACCGCCTTCGGCACTCGCACCATCATCGACGCCTTCGAGGACGCCGCCGTACCGGTACGGGAACTGATCATCGCGGGCGGCCTGACGAAGAACGCTCTGCTCATGCAGATCTACGCCGATGTCACGCGCCGCCCGCTCGGCGTCATCGGCTCCGCCCAGGGCCCGGCCCTCGGCGCCGCCATGCACGCCGCGGTCGCCGCCGGGGCGTACCCCGACATCCGCGCCGCAGCGCACGCCATGGGCAAGGTCCGGCGCGGGGTCTACCAGCCCGACCCCGAGCGTGCCGCGGCCTACGAGCGCCTGTACGCGGAATACCGCTTGCTGCACGACTACTTCGGCCGCGGCACCAACGAGGTCATGCACCGCCTGCGCCGCATCCGCGCCGAAGCTTCCGCCTGAGCCTTCGCACAGCCCGGCAACGCCCCGCCGGCTCGCACCACCCGAACGTCTGGAAAGGAACCCATCATGAGCACACCAGCCCAGCCTTACGCCGACCAGGAGGTCTGGTTTCTCACCGGCAGCCAGGGCCTGTACGGCGACGACGTCCTGCGTCAGGTGGCCGAGCAGTCGCGGAGCATTGCCGAAATCCTCGGGCAGCCCGGCAAGGTCCCGGTCCGGATCGTGTGGAAGCCGGTCCTCACCGACGCCGACTCGATCCGCCGGATGTGCCAGGAGGCGAGCGCCTCCGACACCTGCGTGGGCGTGATCGTGTGGATGCACACCTTCTCGCCCGCGAAGATGTGGATCGCCGGTCTCAGCGCCCTGGACCGGCCCTTGTTGCACCTGCACACCCAGTACAACCTGTCGCTGCCCTGGCCGAGCATCGACATGGACTTCATGAACCTCAACCAGGCCGCCCACGGCGACCGCGAGTTCGGCCACATCGAGTCCCGCGTCGGCGTCGACCGCAAGATCGTCGCCGGCCACGCCACCGACCCGAGGGTCGTCCGGCGCATCGGGGCCTGGGCCCGCGCCGCCGTCGGCCGCCACGCCTCACGCACCCTGCGTCTCGCCCGCTTCGGCGACAACATGCGCGACGTCGCCGTCACCGAGGGCGACAAGGTGGAGGCCCAGCTGCGGTTCGGCTTCTCCGTCAACACCTACGCCGTCAACGACCTGGTGGCCGTCGTGGACCAGGTCGAGGACAAGGCCGCCGCCGAACTCGCCGCCGAGTACGTGGAATCGTACGACGTCGTCTCGGCCCTGCGCCCCGACGGCAACCGCCATGACTCCCTGCTGTACGCGGCCCGTCTCGAACTGGGCCTGCGGACCTTCCTCACCGAGGGCGGCTTCACCGCCTTCACCACCAACTTCGAAGACCTCGGCGGCCTGCGCCAGCTGCCCGGCATCGCCGTCCAGCGCCTCATGGCCGACGGCTACGGCTTCGGCGGCGAAGGCGACTGGAAGACCTCCGCCCTGCTGCGCACGATGAAGGTCATGGGCCTCGGTCAGGCGGGCGGCACCTCCTTCATGGAGGACTACACGTACCACCTCGGACCCGGCACCCCCCGCGTCCTGGGCGCCCACATGCTGGAGGTCTGCCCGTCCATCGCGGCCGACCGCCCCCGCTGCGAGATCCACCCCCTGTCCATCGGCGGCCGCGAGGACCCGGTCCGCCTCGTCTTCGACGCGGCGCCCGGCCCCGCAGTCGTCGTCGGACTGTCCGACCTCGGCGACCGCTTCCGGCTCACCGCGAACGCCGTCGACGTCATCGCCCCCAGCGAGCCGCTGCACAGCCTTCCGGTCGCGCGGGCTGTCTGGAAGCCGCGCCCCTCACTGGCGGAGTCGGCCGAAAGCTGGCTGCTGGCCGGCGCCCCGCACCATACGGTGCTGAGTTCGGCCGTCGATCTGGAGACGCTCACCGACTACGCCTCCATGACCGGCGTCGAGCTGCTGACCATCGACGAGAACACCAACACCGATCAGTTCAGCAAGGAAATCCGCTGGAACGCCGCGTACCACCGTCTGGCGCAGGCCCTGTGACCCCCGTAGCGAAGGAGACGACCCGATGACCGTGCGCGTCCGCGACGGGCTGCGACAGGAGGTCCTGGAGGCGAACCTCGCCATTCCGCAGGTCGGTCTGGCGACATTGACCTGGGGGAACGTCAGCGGGGTCGACCGGGAGGCCGGGGTGTTCGTCATCAAGCCCTCCGGCGTCCGCTACGAGGATCTGTCCCTGGACGACCTGGTGACCGTCCGTCTCTCCGACGGCGTGGTCGTGGACGGCCACCTGCGCCCCTCCACCGACACCGAGACTCACCGCTGCCTGTACCTGGCGTTCCCGTCCATCGGCGGGATCACGCACACCCACTCCACGCACGCGGTCGCCTTCGCCCAGGCCCGCCGCGAGATACCCGTCCTCGGCACCACCCACGCCGACACCTTCAACGGCCCCATACCCTGCACGCCGGACCTGACCGCCGAGCAGTGCGCGAAGGACTACGAGTACAACACCGGCCACGTCATCGTGGAGATGCTGGAGAGGGACGATCGCAGGGCGAGCGAGGTCCCCGGCGCCCTGGTCGCCAGTCACGGGCCCTTCACCTGGGGAGCCGGCGCCCGCAAGTCCCTGGAACACGCGATCATCTGCGAGGCCGTCGCGGACATCGCCCTGCACACCCTGTCCCTCTTCCCGACGGCTCCGCCACCTCCGCACCTCCTGACGCGGCACTACACCCGCAAACACGGCCCCGACGCCTACTACGGCAACCCGGACCCAGGGCTCACCACCTCGGTGTGACCGCCGTACCCGCAGCCTCGCCGGGGGCGGGCTTCACCCGACCCGCCATGGTCGGAGGCAGCCCGCCCCTTCCCCGGCCTCAGGCCGGACCTGTGGCGACAACGGCGGAGGAAGTGAGACGCCGGCCCGGGGGCGGGGGCGGCGTCAGGGCACGACCTGGGGTACGTCCTGGGGGTGCTCCGGGCCCCCTCGTCGAACGCGGCTTCGGGATCCGCGGCGCGCTCGGCGTCAGCGACCGCGCCCAGTCCACGTCTCCCAACTGCGCAAGGGCGACGTGGGCTGGAACACGGTGTTCTCGGCCGGGGCACGCCGGTTCCACACCGGCGGCATCTTCGCGGGTCTGTCGGAAACCACGGTCGACGTGGCCGACGAGGCGATGACGGCCGCGCGTCGGCATGGACTCACCGTCTCCTACGACCCGAACTACCGCTCCAGCCTCTGGGCCGACCGTGGCGGAGCGGAGCGGGCCCGCGAGGTCGACCTGAGACTCGCCCGGCACACCGATGTCGTGGTGGGCGCACTGGGTCTCGCGGGCGGGCACCCCGGCGCGGTGCGGTTCGCGGCCGACGAGGTGCCGGACGCCCTCGCCGCGGCGGCCGACCTGCCGCCCGGTACCGGGGTGCTCGCGACGACCCTGCGCGAGGTGCCCTCGGCGGGCGTGAACACCTGGAGCTCGGCGGCCTGGTCCGCCGGGACCGGCCCGGGCCCCGCATGCCCGGGCTGCACGTCCTGGACCGCATCGGCTCCGGCGACGGCTTCGCCGCCGGACTGATCCACGGCCTGCTCGCCGGACACCCCCTGGAACGTGCCCTCGCCCACGGCACGGCCCGCGGCGCCCTGGTCATGACCACTCCCGGCGACGTCTCGATGGCCACTCCCGCCGAGGTAGAGGTGCTCGTCGCCGGCGGCTCGGCACACGTCCGACGCTGACCGGCGCCCCCACCCCTGTCCCCAGGAGCACGTCCTGCATCACCGGAGGATCCAGCACACGCCGGTCGCCGTCACCGGACTCGGCTTCGGCGCCTCGGTGATCGGAAACCTCTGCCGGGTGAGCGCCTCCCAGGCCGCGTCGGCCGCGATCCACGCCGCCTGGGAGGCGGGCGTCCGCTACTTCGGCACCGCCCCGCACTACGGCCTCGGCCTCTCCGCACGCCGGCTCGGCGCCGCGCTGCGCGAGCGGCCGCGCGAGGAGTGCGTGGTGTCGTCCAAGGTGGGCCGCCTGCTCGTTCCCAACGAGCACCCGCGGGGCGTCGACGACGAGGGGTTCGTCGTACGGGACGACCTGCGCCGGCAGTGGGACGTCAGCCGTGACGGCGTACTGCGCTCTATCGGGGAGACGCGGGAGCGCACCGGCCTGGACCGCCTCGACATCGTCTAGCTCCACGACCCCGACGACCACTGGGCCCAGGCCGCCGACGAGGCCGTGCCCGCCCTGGCCGAACTGCGCGACCAGGGCGTGATCGGGGCGATCTGCGCCGGCATGAACCAGTCCGCCTTGCTCGCCCGCTTCCTGCGCGGGACCGCGGCCGACGTGGTGGTGCGGGCCGGGCGCTACACCCTGCTCGACCGCGAGCGGTGACGGCCGCCCGCCCCGAAACCCTCGGAGCCGAAGCGCTGGGTGATCCGCACAACCCGTACCGACAACACCCCCTGGACCGCATCAACCGCACCCAAGGCCCCCGTGGAGCCGCCCCATGCACACCAGTCCGACCACCAGAACCACCAGGAGAGGCAGACACTCCGCCGCCTCCGTCCGCCGTCTCCTGCCGGCGGCACTCGCTACGGCGGCCTCTCGGAACCACTAGAAATCTTCACCACAAAACGGGAGAGACGAGCAGTACTCATTCCGACAGGTGCCCGCTTCGGTTGAGCCAGACGTGTCGGGGCGCGATGCTGGACGCACCGCCCGTGACGCGTGCCGCCGGCGGGGGCGGCGTCAGGGCACGAACGAGAGTGGGTCGTCCCATGGACAACCAGTCCGACGTCTCCGGTGCGGCAGAGGGCACCGGAGTACCCGAGGACTTCGCGGTCGTCGTCGATACCGAGCTGAGAATCATGGCGTGGAGCGCGGGCGCCCGGGCGCTGCTCGGACACACGTCCGACGACGTCGTCGGACGTCCGGCCCGCGACCTGCTCGCCGCGGACCTGCCCCACTCCGCAGGCCGGCACCTGTCCGCCGGAGAGCCCTGGACGAGCGACGTGGCGCTGCGCCACCGCGACGGCGACCGGGTGCTCGTGCGGCTGCGCGGCATACCGCTGCCGGCCGGGGAGACGGGCTCGCTCTGGCTCGTCACGGGCGCCGCGGCGACGTACGCCTCCGGTCCGGGCGAGGCGGACGCCGCGGAGCTGTGGGACCGCACGCTCGCGCAGCTCCCACTGTCCGTCGCCGTCTACGACCAGCGGGCCCGCTTCGTGGCCTGCAACCAGGTGATGAGCCGGGCCATGGGGCTGACCAGCGACGAGATGAAAGGCCTGACCCTCACCGAGATCCAGCCGAGCCATCGCGAGATGGACCGCCTCCAGCGCCGGGTTCTGCGCACCGGGGAGGCCGTCCACAGTGAGCAGCAGCCCGGCCGGGCCCTGGGCGAGGTCCAGGATCACGCCTGGTCGGTCTACCTCACCCCGCTGAAGGACCCGGGCGGCTCGGTACGGGGCCTGTCGGCGTTGGTGATCGACACCACCGAGCAGTACTGGGCCCGGCGCCGCCTGGAGGTGCTCAACGAGGCCAGTGCGCGCATCGGCGGCACCCTCGACGTGACGCGGACCGCGGAGGAGCTCGCCGAGGTGGCCGTGTCGGGATTCGCCGACTACGTCGTCGTCGACCTTCTGGAGTCCGTCGTCCGCGGAGACGAACCGGAACCGGTGTCGCCCACCGGACCGGTCGTCCTGTCCCGCTGCGCCCACGCCTCGGTGCTCCCGGGATGTCCGGAGGCCGCGGTGCCGGTGGGTGAGACGGCCGTCCGGCACCCGCGCTCTCCGGCGGCCCGGGCGCTGCGCACCGGCCGGGGCACCCGGCACCGCATGGGCGACCCGGTGCTGCGCGAGTGGCTGGCCGAGTCCCCTGCTCGCGGCGAGGCGGTGCGGCGGTACGGGATGCACTCCGTCCTGCTGGTGCCGCTGCGCGCCCGCGGCGTCACCCTGGGCCTGGTGTATCTGGTCCGGCACCGCACGCCGGAGGCCTTCGGGGACGACGACCTGCTGCTGGCCGAGGAGATCGCCGCCAGAGCGGCCGTGAGCATCGACAACGCCCGCCGCTACACCCAGGAACGCCGGACCGCCCTCGCCCTCCAGCGCAGCCTGCTGCCCGAGCGGCTGCCCGCACCGGTGGCGGTGGACCTCGCCTACCGGTACCTGCCGGCCGGTTCCGCGAGCGGGGTCGGCGGCGACTGGTTCGACGTCATCCCCCTGTCCGGGGGACGGGTCGCCCTGGTGGTGGGTGACGTGGTGGGCCACGGCATCCACGCCTCGGCCACGATGGGCCGTCTGCGCACCGCCGTGCGTACGCTCGCCGACGTGGATCTCGCCCCCGACGAACTGCTCACCCAGCTCGACGACCTCGTCGTCCGGCTGGACCGGGAGGAAGGGTTCGACGCACGGGACCTGATGAGCGGGGAAGTGGGCGCCACCTGCCTGTACGCCGTCTACGACCCGGTCTCCTGCACCTGCCGTCTGGCCCGCGCGGGACATCCGCCGCCGGCCCTGGTGGCCACGGACGGAACCGTGCGGTTCCTCGACCTGCCGGCCGGCCCGCCGCTGGGTGTGGGGGGCCTGCCGTTCGAAGCCGTCGAGGTCGAACTGGAGGAGGGCAGCCTGCTCGCCCTCTACACGGACGGGCTGATCGAGGCCGCCGACCGTGACATCGACAGCGGGCTGGGCCTGCTGCGGAACGCGCTGACCCATCCGCCCGCCGGCCTGGAGGACATCTGCGACCAGGTGGTCCGCAAGGTGATACCCGCCGCTCCCGCCGACGACATCGTGCTGCTCCTGGCCCGCACGTCCGCGCTCGACGCCGACCGGGTGCACACCTGGCGGCTGCCCACGGACCCCGCCCTCGTCGCCGGGGCCCGCCGCAAGGCGAGCGACCAGCTGACCGCCTGGGGACTGGACGAGCTGACCTTCGCCACCGAACTGATCGTCAGCGAACTGGTCACCAACGCCATCCGCTACGGCACCGCGCCCCTCGAACTGCGCCTCCTGCGCGGCGACACACTCATCTGCGAGGTGTCCGACGGCAGCAGCACCGCCCCTCACCTGCGTCGGGCCCGCTCCTTCGACGAGGGCGGACGCGGACTGCTGCTCGTCGCCCAGCTCGCGGAACGCTGGGGCAGCCGCCAGACCGCCACCGGGAAGACGATCTGGGCGGAGCTGCCGCTGCCGGATTGAGTAGCCTCAACCGCCCGGTCAGGACTCCACGTTGAGCCCTCCCGACCGGAAGGGCCCGACGTGGTGGGGCAGGTCACCGTAGCCCGCGGTCGCCAGGGCCCGGGGGATCCCCGGGTGCGCCGCGACCCGCTCCACGAGCCGGGAGTCGACCTCCAGGCGGACGGTGTCCCCGAGGTCGCGGACCCTCAGGTCCGTCACGGTCACTCCGGCGTCGGCGAGCAGGGCGCGTACGGCGGCCTCGGCGCGGTCGACGCGGGCGAGGCGGTGCGGGGTGACCTCGATGCCGTAGCGGATCCGGCTGGCCAGGCAGGGGGTCGCCGGCTTGTCCCACGTCGGCAGTGACCAGGCCCTGCTGAGCCGCCGTACGGCCGCCTTGTCCAGGCCGTTGTCGAGGAGCGGGGTGTGGATGCCGCGTTCCCGGCCGGCCCGGATGCCCGGGCGGTGCGGGTCGCGGGCGTCGTCCGCGTTGGTCCCGGTGGCCACGTCGTCGTAGCCGTGCTCGCCGGCGAGGACGGTGATGGTGTCCAGGACCTCCGACTTGCAGAAGTAGCAGCGGTCGCGGCCGTTGGCCCGGTAGCCGGGGCGGGAGAGTTCCTCGGTCCGCGGAGTCAGGTGGGCCACTCCCGAACTCTCGGCGAGCGTTCGGGCCCGTGGGAATTCCTCGGCGGCCAGGCTCTCCGAGACGGCGGTGACGGCCAGCACGCGGCCCGCTCCGAGGGCGCGTACGGCGGCGGCGAGGACGAGGGCGGAGTCCGCGCCGCCCGAGTAGGCCACGGCGACCGGTCCGATGGCTCCGATACGGTCCAGCAGGCGCTGTTCCTGTGTCGCGTCACCCATCGGTCCCGGCCTCCTTCGGTTGCCGGTGTTCTGGCTCGCCGCTCATGGGTTGCCGGTGTTGTGGCTCGCCGCTCAGTCGCTGCCGCAGCGCTCGGGCCGCCACCGCGCGCAGGGGAAGGCCGAGTTGGGTCGCGGCGGCCACCAGGTCGTCGTGTTCGGGCTTGGCCCGGTGGGGGCCGTGCTTGATCCGGACCGGGTGTCCGTCGACGTCGACGGTCTCGAAGCGACGCGGCAGCGTGGTACGGGTGGCGGTGAGGCGGCGGACTCCGAGGCTGCCGGTCTCGGCCGGGACGAGGTCGCGCAGTCGGCGCTCGTGCTCGGGGGTGGTGAGCACGTGCAGGATTTGGGCGGGGCGGCCCTTCTTCATCACGGCGGGGGTGGCCCAGGCGTCGAGCGCCCCCGAGTCCATGGCCCGGGCGATGGTGTGGCCGAGGACCTCGCCGGTGACGTCGTCGAGGTTGGTCTCCAGGACGACGACGTCCTCCTGGCCTCTTCGCGCCGGTTCCCCGAGGGTGACGGCGGTGACGTCGGGCCGGTCGGGCAGGCGTCGGGTGCCCGCGCCGTAGCCGGTGGGCCCGAGGGTCATGGGCGGCGGTGGACCGTACCGGGTCCCGGAGGCGCGCAGCAGCGCGGCGGCGGTCGGTGTCACCGTCTCCCCCGGCAGGTCGGTGCCGGTGACCGCGGCTCCGGACAGCAGCGCGAGCGTCGCAGGGGCCGGGCAGGGCAGGACGCCGTGCGCCGCGTCGATGCGGCCCCGGCCCAGCGGCAGCGGGGAGCTGACGACCTCGGTGACGCCGAGGGCGTGCAGGGCGGCGGCGGTGCCGACGATGTCGACAAGGGTGTCATGCAGCGCGGGCCGGTCACGCGCTCGCCGGTGCGTGGTGGGCGGCGCGTACCCCGATCAGGCCCTCGGCCGGGGACCAGCACTCTCCACGGTCAGCAGCGGGCTGTGAGGGTGGCCCCCCGGCGGGCGACGTGCTCGACGGGGGCGTACAGGGTCATCCGGTGCTCGTCGGTCCCGATGTCCTCGGTTTCGGTGGTGACGTGCGCGGTGCAGCCGGGGCGCATCAGCCAGTAGCCGTTCGTGAACTTCATGCGGCACCGTCCGTGGACACACCGAAGGAGAAGGAAGCGAGACGGACATCGCCCTGCAGCGTCAGCCGCAGGTCGTGCACGCCGTCATCCGGCACCGCCACGTCGGCGGTCACCGTCGTCCAGGTGTGGCGACTGCCCGTGACAGGTGGCACGAGCTCCGCCAGGAGCCGGTCTCCGGCCCGGAGTTCGAGGCGGGGTTCGCCCGGCGCCGTGCCCTCGCGTGCGATCTCCGCCTCGAAGCGGACGGCTGCGGACAGGTCGACGGAGCGGAACAGCAGCGTTCCGGGGTGGGCCGGGTCGGTCGGCGCGACCGCGTCGCCGTCGGTGCGGGTGGCGTCGACGAGGGTGATGCCGGTGTAGTCGTCGAAGTCGACGGCCACAACGCGCCGGCCGACCACCGAGCGGGGCGCGGGTGCGGGGCCGGTCACCGTCAACGGCGCGGTCAGGACGATGTGTTCGGCGGAACGGGCCACGAGGATCTGGTACGCGCCGGGGTCGACGCGGAAGGCCCCCTCGGTCACGTCCCAGTGGGCGAAGCGCTCCGCGGGCATCTGGAAGGTCAGCTTGCGGCTCTCGCCGGGTTCGAGTCGTACCTTGCGGAAGTCGGCGAGCCGCAGCTGGGGCGCTTCGTAGCGGGCGTCCAGCGCACGGACGTAGAGCTGCACGACCTCGCTCCCGGACCGTGCGCCGGTGTTCGACAGCGTGAGCGCGACGTCGAGTGTGCCGTCCTGGGGCAGCTCCGTCGTGGAAAGGCGCAGGTCGGTGTGGGTGAACTCGGTGTAGGACAGGCCGTGGCCGAAGGCGTAAAGGGGTGCGCGGCGGTGGTACTGGTAGGTCCAGCCCGCCTTGATGACGTCGTAGTCGAGGGGGTGGGGGAGCTCGTCGTCGCCGCGGTACCAGGTCTGCGGCAGCCGGCCGACGGCGTCGGCCTCGCCGAGCAGCACCGAGGCCACGGCGGCGCCTGTCTCCTGTCCGCCGTGAGACGTCCACATCACGGCGGACAGGTGTTCGTCAGCCCAGTCGAGGGCGAAGGGATAGCTGCTCATGACGACGAGCGCCGTGTCGGGGCGGACCGTCGCGACCTCGCGCAGCAGCGCCTCCTGGGTCGACGGCAGGGCGATGCCCGGACGGTCCTCGGTCTCCCGGCCGTTGATCATCGGGTGGTTGCCGAGGACGACGATCGCGACATCGGCCGCCTCGGCCGCCGCGACGGCCTCCGCCGTGCCGTCCCGCAGCAGCTCGCGCCGCCAGCGTTCCGCCTCCCGCGGGGTCTGGGCGGTGACGGCGACCCGGCCGTCGGTGGGATCGACCGTGGCGTAACGGCCGGTGTGGACGTTGCGCAGGACCACGGTGTCGGCGTCGCCGGCGGGGTCGGGCTCCAGAAAGAAGGTTTCGTCGACGAACCAGCTCTTGATCACGTCGCTGTCCGCGCCGAGTGAGTCGTCGCCCCTGCGGGTCAGATAGCGGCCGGTCTCCGCTTCCCGCAGGGTCAGCCTGCCCTCACCCCATTCCTGCACGTCGAACGCGGTCTCGCCGAGGACCTCGCCCGTGGTCCGGGAGTGCAGGGCGATCCGGTCGGCGCCCTCGACCGTGACGACGTCGTCGAGGACGGCGCGCAGGCCGGAGGCGATGCCGACCTGGTAGGGCAGGGTGCCGCTGTACCAGTCCTCGTGGAGGCGGTCGGCGAGCGGGCCGATGACGGCGACGCGCGGGGAGCGCTGCGCGGCGAGCGGCAGCAGACCGTCGTTCTTGAGCAGCACCACCGACTCGGTGGCGGCGCGCCGGGCGAGGGCGCGGTGCTCGGCTGAGTCGATCACGTCCGGGCCGATGCCCGCGTACGGGTCCAGGTCGGGGTCGAACTCGCCGAGCCTGAACCGCAGTTGAAGCTGTCGTCGGGCCGCGCGGTCGATGTCCGTCTCGTCGATGAGGCCGCGCTCCAGGGCCTCGCGCAGCCGGCCGGTCACGGTGGCGCTGTCCTCGTTCTGGTCGGTGAAGCTGTCGATGCCGGCCTTCAGCGCCGCAGCGTGACCCGCGGGATGGTCGTCGAAGTAGTGCTCCGGCTCGACCAGATTGGAGGGCGCCTCCGCGTCGCTGACGACGAACAGCTCGTGCCCGGTCGGCTCGGCCCATCGGCGCAGTTCCGTCTCCAGGAGCGGACTGACGTGGCAGGGGCGGCCGTTGACCAGGTTGTACGCGGCCATCGCCCCGGTCGCCGCGCCCGAGGCGACGACGGGCCGGAAAGCGGCCAGGTCGTACTCCTGGAGGACGCGTGGGCGCAGGCCGGAGGAGGTGACGCAGCGGTCGTCCTCGTTGTTGTAGGCGAGGAAGTGCTTGAGCACCGGAGCCGTGCGCAGGTAGGTGGGATGGTCACCGGAGAGGCCCCGGCAGTAGGCGATGCCGAGCCGTGCGGTGTGCTCCGGGTCCTCGGAGTAGCCCTCCTCGTTGCGGCCCCAGCGCGGGTCGCGCAGCAGGTTCAGCACGGGCGCCCAGGCCTGGAGGCTGTTGACGCCCACGCCGTTCGCCGTCGGACGGTGGTAGTGGAAGGCCCGCAGCTCGACCGACACGGCCTCGGCGACCTCCCGCACCAGGTCCTCGTCCCAGGTCGCGCCGAGCCCCACCGCTTGCGGAAAGACCGTCGCCACCCCGAGCCATGCGACACCGTGCAGCGCCTCCGAGCCGGTGCGGAACGCGGCGACGCCGAGGCGCTCCACGGCCGGCGCGTACTGGTGCAGCAGCGCGATCCGCTCGCCGAGCGTGAGCCGCCCGAGCAGGTCGTCGACGCGCTTGTCGATCGGCAGCGCGGGGTCACGGAACGGAAGCCGGGAGGCGGCGGACAGGGAAGGAGAACCCACGAGGCAAACCCCTAAGCAGGTTGGGTTTTCGGAGTGTTGAAGCGCTTCGACGCTGCCACCGGCTCCACGAGCTGTCAATGACCCGAAGGAAGGAAACTTTCTTAGAGTTCCCCCCTCTTGTTACGCGGGAACCAGGTCATTAACGTTCCCGACGAAGTGAAGCGCTTCGACACTCGAAGGGGGGAGGGTCGCCGCATGACCAACGAGTCGAACCGCAGAGGTTTCGTCGGGAGGACAACCGCGTCGGCAGGTGCCGCCGCACTGGCGCCGCTGCTGTCCGCGTCATGACGGAGATCGCCGTGTCGTGACCACAACTGCCCGGCGGCACGGTTACGACGTCCTGCTCGTCACCGACGAAGAGGGGGCCGAGGGTGTGCGCCGGGTCGCGGTGAGCGGGCTGACGGACGGCTTGATCCTCATGAACGTCGAACCGGACGACGGACGGAACCCCACCCTGCGCACGCAAGGCGTGCAGGCCGTGCTCACCGGCCTGCACGGCGACCCGGGCGGACCGTCCTGTGTCGACCACGACTTCGCCGCCGCCGGCGGACGAACGCGTGCTGCTTCCACCGACTCTGACGGTGTGTCAGAGCAATGCCACCGCCAAGAGCCCCGACATGAAGGATCCGTCATGACCGCGCCCAGCCTGACCGACCGCTTGGGCGGACTCGCCTTCGGCGGCGACTACAACCCCGAGCAGTGGGACGAGTCGGTATGGAAGGAGGACGACGAGGCCGAGAACCTGCGGGACTACGTCGCCGCCGGTGGGACGCTCCTCGTCCAGCATGCGAGCGGCTACGTGGACGACCGCCTGCACGCCCGGCTCGGCGGCTACCCCGCGGCACCCCTGCGCCAGGCGCTCGGCCTGCGCGTCGAGGAGTACCGCCCACCGCGCCGCGAGGAACGCGTCGACCTGTCCGACGGCTCGCACGGCTCGGTGTGGAGCGAGTCTCTGCACACCCAGGGCGCCGAGACACTCGCCGCCTACACCCGCGGCACGCTCGCCGGACGCCCGGCGATCACCCGCCACCGCTTCGGCACCGGACAGGCCTGGTACGTCTCCACCCGCCTCGACGTCGACGGTTACGGCGCCCTGGTCGCCCGGCTGCTCCGGGAGGCGGGGGTGGGCCCGGAGATGCCCGGTCTGCCGTCGCGGGTCGAGGCCGTCACCCGGCACGCCCCGGACGGCCGCCGCTGGCGCTTCCTGATCAACCACCGCACCGAACCGGTGCCGCTGCCCGAGCCCGGCCACGACCTGCTCACGAACACCACGGTGTCCGAACTGCCCGCGGGCGGCAGCGCCGTGCTCCGCCTCGTCTGAACACCCGCGACCCACTGGAAAGGCATCCATGACCAGCGCACCGCAGACCCTCCGATGGGGCCACCGGGCCCTCGAGATCGAGATCGGCGTCGGTGAGGACGGCGTCCCCCGCCTCACGCGGATCGGCCTGCCCGGCGGCACGCCCCCCGGGCGGCGCCACTGGGCCCCGCTGCCCCTGGTGGAGGTGACGGCCGCGGGCCATGGCCGCGCCTGGTCGGGCGGCCGCCTGATCGACACGTCCCTCGGCGGACGGATGCGCTACCGCGACCACCGCATCGGCCACGACGGCGACTGGCACGTGCTCTACGTCGAACTGCACGACCAGGAGACGGGGCTGGTCGCGGAGATCACGTACCGCTCGCCGGACGGGATCCCCGTGCTGCGTTCCGAGGTCGCCCTGCGCAACGACGGCGAAGCCACCCTCCACCTGGAGTCGGTCTCCTCCCTCGTGGTGGGCACGCTGGCAGACGGCCCGGACGCCATCGACGCCGCGGACCTCCTGTGGGCCGAGAACGACTGGGTCGCCGAGTGCCGCTGGCAGCGTCGTCCGATGCGGGAGACCTCACCGGTCATCGGGGACCGTGTCGTCTACGACAACGGCAAGGGCGAGTTCACCCGGACCGGCCGGGGCGTGTGGTCCAGTTGCGGCCGGCTGCCCATGGGCGGTCTGACGGACCGTCGTCTCGGGCGCACGTGGGTGTGGCAGATCGAACACAACGGGGGCGGCTGGCACTGGGAGTGCGGCGAACGCGACACGCTGGCGTACCTGGCCCTGTTCGGCCCGAACGACACCCACCACGGCTGGCGGCACCCGCTGCGGCCGGGAGCGGACTTCACCACCGTGCCGGTGGCCCTCGCGTACAGCGAAGACGGCGGCCCCGACGAGGCGTTCGCCGCGCTCACCCGCTACCGCCGCGCGATCCGCCGCCCGCACCCGGACCACGAGCGGCTCCCCGTCGTCTTCAACGACTACATGAACTGCCTGATGGGCGACCCCACCACGGAGAAGTTGCTGCCGCTGATCGACGCGGCGGCCGACGCGGGGGCGGAGTACTTCGTCATCGACGCCGGGTGGTACGACGGCGAGAACGGCGGCTGGTGGGACAGCGTGGGCACCTGGGAGCCGGCCGCCTCCCGCTTCCCCGGCGAGCGCGGGATCCACGAGGTGCTGGACCGCATCCGGGAGCGCGGCATGGTGCCGGGTCTGTGGCTGGAGCCGGAGGTGATCGGGGTCCGCAGCCCCATGGCCGAGTCCCTGCCGGACGAGGCGTTCTTCCGCCGCGACGGCGTCCGCGTCACAGAGACCGGCCGGCACCACCTGGACCTGCGCCACCCGGCCGCCCGCGCCCACCTGGACCAGGTCGTGGACCGCCTGGTCGGCGAGTGGGGCGTCGGCTACCTCAAACTCGACCACAACATCGACCCGGGCTCCGGCACGAGCGCGCATCCCGGAGAGACCCCGGCCGCCGGCCTCCTCGGGCACAACCGCGCCCAGCTGGACTGGCTCGACGGCGTCCTCGACCGTCATCCCGGCCTGGTGGTGGAGAACTGCTCCTCCGGCGGCATGCGCTGGGACTACGCGCTGCTGTCCCGGGCCCAGCTGCAGTCCACCAGCGACCAGCAGAGCCATCGGCTGTACGCACCCATCGCCGCCTCCGCCCCCTCCGCCGTCACCCCCGAGCAGGGTGCCGTCTGGGCCTACCCCGTGCCGGAGGACTCCCCGGACGAGGTGGCCTTCACGATGGTCAATGCCCTCCTCGGCCGTATCCACCTCTCCGGTCTCCCGGCAGACCTGCGACCGGACGCCCGCGCCCTGGTCCACGAGGCCGTCGCCACGTACAAGGCCATCCGCGCCGACCTCGCCCAGGCCGTGCCCGCATGGCCGCTCGGCCTGCCGGGCTGGGACGACCCGTGGCTCGCCCTGGCCCTGCACACCCCCGCCACCACCTACGTCAGCGTCTGGCGCCGCCCCGGCGCGGAGGCCGGCACCGCTCTCGCCCTGCCGCACCTGCGAGGCCGTACGGCCCGTCTCGACGTGCTGTATCCCTCCGCGAGCCCGGCCGACGCCCTCTGGAACCCCCGCACCGCCGACCTCACGGTGACGCTGCCCACGGCCCCGTCCGCGGTGCTGCTCCGTCTCGACCACACGGCGACAACTGTATGAAGAACAGGACTTGACCACGTGTCAGAGAATCAGGGGGGCTGCCGTGCGCAACCCCGTCATCCCCGGTCTCCACCCCGGCCCCAGCGTCTGCCGCGTGGGCGACGACTACCACCTGGTCTGCCCCAGCTTCGAGTACTTCCCCGGCATCCCCGTCTTCCACAGCCGCGACCTGGTGCACTGGACCCGGATCGGCAACGCTGATGCCGGTCCCCGGCACCGCACCGATCCTGGCGCCCGTGCTCGGTGCCCGTTGCTGCGACTGACCTGCTGGCGCGGTGTGTTCGTCACCCTCACACTGCCCGGTCCGGCCGTCCTGGCGGCCACCGCCGCCCTGCCGCCCCCGGAGCGACGGCACGGCGGGCCCCCGGCGACCCTGCGCACCATGCGTGATCTGGTGCGCGACCGCTCCTTCACCGGCTACCTGCTCACCGGCGGCCCCGCTTCGCCGCCCTGTTCGCCTACATCGCCGGCTCCTCCTTCGCCGTCCAGGAGATCTACGGCGCCTCCCCTCGTGCAGGACCGCGTACATGCCGACGACGGCCAGGCCGCGGGCCAGGTCCAGCCCTGTCAGCCTGCTCACGCCTGACGCTCCCTTCGAGGGCTCACCGCGCTCACGTAAAGGGGACGGTGCGTCAGCCGGCGGGGAGTTCGCGTGATGTGTCATGCCCCTCCGGCTGGAGGCCGGGCCGTCCACGGACCACTCGGCACAGGCCTGCGGTGTCCCCGCCGACCGGTGGGTGCTCCCCCGCCGTGTGGCTGGAGGTGCCGCTCGTCGGGCCGCGGGGGCTCCGTCTGGCTTTAGGGTCGATTCGGTAGGGGCCGGCCGGCATGAACGAAGGTGAGGCTGAGCGCGTGATCCGGGTAGTGGTGGTCGACGACGAGGCACTGGTCCGCTCGGGCTTCGAACTCATTCTGGGCGCGTCCGAGGACATCGAGGTCGTCGCGACCGCGAGCGGCGGCGAGGCCGTGGAGACCGTCCGGCGGGAGCGGCCGGACGTGGTGCTGCTGGACATCCGGATGCCGGACGTCGACGGGCTCACCGTTCTGCGAGAGCTGCGGGCGGGGCCGGACGCTCCGGTGGTGGCGATGCTGACGACGTTCGACGCCGACGAGTACATCCTGACCGCGTTGCACTGCGGTGCGGCCGGTTTCCTGCTCAAGGACACCGAACCGGAGCAGCTCGCCCACCTGGTGCGCACCCTGGCGGCGGGCGGTGTGGTGCTCTCCCCCAAGGCGTCGCGGACCCTGCTGCACAGTCACCCCGGCACCCAGGCCGCCGTCGACGAGGAGGCGGCACGGGTCCGGCTGCTCACCGCGCGTGAGCGTGATGTCCTGGTCCTGGTGGCGGAGGGGCTGTCGAACGCCGACATCGGTGCGCGCATCCACCTGGGTGCCGGCACGGTCAAGGACCACGTCAGCGCCATCCTCACGAAGCTGCGGGTGACGAGCCGGGTGCAGGCCGCGCTGCTGGCGCAGCGGGCCGGACTGCTCGACGAGCCCCCGCGGTCGGAGGCAGGCCGATGAGCCGCGCACGTGCCGTGTGGCAGCGGGTTCCCGCGCCGGTCATCGACATCGTCCTGGTGGCGGTGGCGGCCGTGGACGTATGGCTGAACATGTGGGAGCACACGCGCCTCGGTGTCGCGCCGGCCGCGGTCGGCTGCGCCGCGCTGGCGTTCCGGCGCCGGTTCCCGCTCGGCGTGTTCCTGCTCACCCTGCCCGTCGCGCTGATGCAGGATGTCGCCGTCGCTGTGCTCGTGGCGCTGTTCACGCTGGCCGAACGCTCCCGCGACCGCCTGCTCCTCGCGGTGTGCGTCGCCCTGTCCGCCGTCGCGAGCAGTAGTCCGTGGCCCCTGGCCGAGGTCGACCGCAGCATGACACTGGTGTTCTTCGTGTACGGCCTGGCAGCCAGCGCCGCCCCGGTCCTCTTCGGCCAGCTTCTCCAGGCACAACGGGACCTGGCGCGGCGGCTGACCGAGATCGAGGAGGCCAGGGAGCACGAGCGGACCCTGCACGCACAGGCCGTGCTCGCCCGCGAGCGCGCCCAGCTGGCCCGCGAGATGCACGACGTGGTCTCCCACCAGGTCAGCCTGATCGCCGTGCGGGCCGGGGCGTTGCAGGTCGCCGCCAAGGACGCGGACGCCAGGGAGGCCGCCCGCACGATCCGTTCGCTGAGCGTCACCACCCTCGACGAACTGCGCACCATGGTCACGCTGCTGCGCGCCTCCGGCGGCCACACCACCGAGCTGACCCCGCAGCCCACCCTGGCCGACCTGCGCAAACTGGTGGAATCCAGCGGCATTCACGTCGAGTTGTCGGGTGAGCTTCCGCCCGCCGTGGGCACACCCGCACAACGGGCCCTCTACCGCACGGTCCAGGAAGCGCTGACCAACGTCCGCAAGCACGCCCCCGGCGCCACGGCGTGCGTCGAGCTGTGGCAGGACGGCGACGCCGTCAGAGTGACCGTCGCCAACACCCCGCCCACGCGCCCCTCCCTCTCCCTCCCCGGTTCGCAGCAGGGCTTGGTCGGTCTGCGGGAACGGGCCGAGATCCTCCACGGCACGCTCGAGTCGGGGCCGACCACGGAGGGCGGCTACCGGGTGCGGCTGCGGATTCCGCTCAGCGCGGACTGACCGACCAGTGCCTGCGGCTGTCCTGCCGTGCCGCGCCGGCTCACGAGTCCGGCTCGGGCTCCAGCACTCCGCTGCGGCGACCTTCAGATGGGTGTCCTGGCCGTCGAGTCGGGCAGGACACGACCTCAGCCGGGCTGGCAACCCCGGTTCCCGCCTCGCCCGCAGATCCCTTCCGCAGAGTGCTGAGTCCTCGGTCGGTCGGCTGATCGCGTGGATCTCGCCAGCGGGCTCCCGCCGACAGCCCTGGCCTCCGACAGCGCCTGACGAGGCCGAGCAGGGTCGATACGCGGCTCAGCGACATCGGGTGCTCGTCACCGGCGTCTGGCGACCGTCGCCGCGTCACTTCAGCAGGGTGCTGACCAGAGCGACGGCCACCCCCAGGAGCGCGGGACACAGCCGATCCTGACAGCTCGCCCCCACGTGCTGCACAGGGACCGGGAGGCGAGCAGGCCCCAACACGGCAGGACGGTGTTGATGCCGGAGGCGACCTGCTCGATGCCTTCGGAGCGCCACCGGCCAAGGCCCGACTCCCACAGCAGGAGTGTGGTGGGCAGCGCCGTCGGCACCAGCGGTCATTCGGCGGGTGCGGCACGTATCACACCCCGGACGCCGGGACCGACCTGCGCGTCGCGGTGCGCGATCTGGTGGGCGTAACCATGGGCCAGGGCCGAGGCGGGGGCGGTGAACAGGACCCGGACAGCGTCGTCCATGCGCACCGCCCGGCTCACTTCGCCGAACTGCGTGCGCGGCAACGGCCGAACTCGACGAAAGGAGCCCGTACACGCCGCCGAACAGCGCATCCGGCTGGGCCGGCCGATCCCCTGCCCCAGGTCTGCGACGGATGGCTGACTCGGTGCGCATGCAGGGCCTTTCGCGGTCTTGGCTTGCGCGGGTGTCGGTGCGTGGGGTTGTCCGGCCGGGAGTGGGGCAGTGGACGACCGGACAACCCCGCGTACGGTGGGTCATCGCGCGGGGGCCAGGAACTGGGTGGCCGCCAGTTGCGCGTACAGCCGGTCCTGGTCCACCAGTTCCTCATGGGTGCCAACGGCCCGGACCCGTCCGGCGTCCATGACGACGATCCGGTCGGCGCCCGTCACCGTCGACAGACGGTGGGCCACCACCAGCACAGTGGTCTCCCGGGCCACGTCCGCGACGACGTCCCGCAGCGCCAGCTCGTTGACGGCGTCGAGCTGCGAGGTCGCCTCGTCCAACAGCAGCAGCCGGGGCTTGCGCAGCAGGGCGCGGGCGATGGCGATGCGCTGCCGCTCACCGCCCGACAGCTTCGAACCGCGGTGTCCGACCGCGGTGTCCAGGCCGTGGGGCAGACGCTCGACGAGGGTGTCGAGCTTCGCCCGGGCGAGGACGTCGCGGATGTCGTCGTCCGTCGCGCCGGGCGCCGCGAACACCAGGTTCTCCCGCAGCGTGCCGGCCAGCACCGGAGCGTCCTGCTCCACGTACCCGATGGCGGACCGTAGCTCGGGCAGGGACCAGTCCTGTACGTCCTTGCCGTCGACCAGGACCCGGCCGCCGGTGGCCTCGTAGAAGCGCTCGATGAGCGCGAAGACCGTCGACTTGCCCGCGCCCGAAGGACCGACGAAGGCCGTCATCCCGGCACCAGGTACCTCGAAACTCACCTGCTGATGGATGTACGGCAGGCCCGGACGGTAGCGGAAGGACACCTCCTCGAAGCGGACCGACGCCGGACCCGGCACCGCTGTCCCCTTCCCGGGCAGGACGCCCGTCTGCCGGGCGGGCGATTCCGTCGACAGGCGTTCCACCTGCGCGATCCGGGAGACCGCGGCCGCCCCCTCCTGACAGGAGGTCACGGCTTCGACCAGCTGGGACACCGGCTCGATCAGGTAGAAGAGGTACAACAGGAAAGCGATGAGGGTGGACACGGGAATCTCCCCGGACGCCACCCGCGCCCCGCCGACCGCGAGCACCGCCAGGAAGGCAAGCTGTACGGCGAGTTCGTCCGCCGAGCCCGCCACGGCCTCCCACTTCGCGCTCTTCACACCGTGCCGCCACGCCCGCCGTGCCGCCGCCTCCACCCGGGCGCTCTCCCGCTCCTCGGCACCGGACGCCTTCACCGTGCGAAACGCCCCGAGAGACCGCTCCAATCCGACGGAGATCTCCCCGACCGCCTCCTGCGACCGCTCGGTGGCCCGTGCGATCTGTGGCATCACCAGCGCGGCGGCCCCACCGACCAGCACGACCACGCCGAGCGTCACACCCAGCAGTACGACGTCCAGGAACGCCATCATCACGATCGCCGCCACGAAGGCGACCGCCCCGGTGGCCGCGGAGACGACCGCCTGGGTGCTGACCGTCCGCAGGAGCGTGGTGTCCGAGGTGACCCGGGACATCAGATCACCCGGCGGGATCCGCTCCCACTCCGCGATCCGCAGCCGCAACAGCCGCCCCCCCCCCCAGGGTGCGTCGCGCGGCCAGGACCACCGACTCGGCCGTCCGCTCCAGCACGTACGCGCCGAACGCCTCGACAGCCGTGCCCAGCAGCACCGGCACGGTGAGCGCGATCAGGATCCCGGTGATGGTCTCACCGGAGGCGAGCCGGTCCACCAGGGTCTTCGTGGCCAGCGGCTGCAGCAGCCCCCCGGCGGCCCCGACCAGGGCGCACAGCAGGCCGAGGGCGACACCCCACCGGTGCGGGCGGACATACGCGTACAGTGCCTCGACCGTCTCCCGGGCGGACAGGGAGGTCTCATAGGTCTCATCCGTCGTCGGGGCGGATGCGGTGTTCACGAAGTTCCTTTCTTCTGCGGTCTGCCGGGCACCGCGTCAGCGGTCCGGCGCCCCGGTGCGAGCAGGTGTCGGCTCAGTGGACGAGTCCGGCTGTGCTCGCGGCGAGGGTGTGCACCAACGCTTCGGAGACCTCCGGACGGACGACGAACAGGACGAAGGCGACCGCCGCCGGCGTCGGACCGGGAACTCCGGAAACTCGCTTCTGCCAGGGGGCGGCGTCACGGCCCGGTACCCCGCCCGATGACCCGGGAGAAGTGCCGTTCTTCGTGTCGCGCACGGTGTGTCATGCCTCCAGCCTGGAAGATCCGCCTCCCCGCGCCCATCCGGCAACTGTCGGGTACACCCCCGCCGAGTGGCTGAAGAAGACAGCCGTCCGGTCGCTCCGGACCGGCCGGGGACGACACTCCGCCGGTCGGCAGGGCGGTACCCGCCGATCGGCGGGGGCGTCACCGCGGCCTGCCGGATGGTCCGCCCCCTGCCGTCCACGCGAGGTTCTCCGTATGACACAGACACAGCCGCCGCAGGAGACGTCAGCTCTCCCGGAGGACTCGCCTCCGCCGCCCCTAACCTCCTCCGAGGCCGCCGCGCCGGCCTCGCCCGGTCCCTCGATGGGACGCCTCGTCGGGGTGGACCTGGCCCGCGCGCTGGCGGTGTTCGGCATGTACGTCGTGCACATCGGTCCCCCGCTGTCGGCCACGACCGGCGTCGCCAGCTGGGTCCGGTACCTGGCGGACGGTCACTCGTCGGTCCTGTTCGCCACCCTCGCCGGGTTCTCGCTGATGCTGCTGGCCGGCCGCCGGGAGCCGAAGACCGGCCTGGCGGGCCGGCAGGCGAAGGCACGGATCGCGATCCGCGCCGTCGTCCTGCTGGCGCTGGGCACTGTGATGGCCATGGAGTACGGGGGAGTGATCATCCTCGGCTTCTACGGGGTCTACTTCCTGCTGGCCCTGCCCCTGGTGCGACTGCGCGCCAGGACACTCGCGATCATCGCGGCCGCTCTCGCCCTGGTCACACCTCAGCTGGCGTTCGCCCTGAACTCGCTGGTGACCGACCCGATCCGGCAGAGCATCAACGCCTACGACCCGCTGCACCGGCTCAGCGACGTGGGACTGCTCGATCTGCTGCTCAGCGGCTTCTACCCGGCGCTCACCTGGATGTCGTTTGGGTCGATGCCCCCCGACAGCGGGTCGATCGACCAGCCGGCGTCGTTGCTCCTGACGGCCGGGCCGCACAGCGGCACCACGTTCGACATCATCGGCAGCATCGGAGTCGCGATCCTCGTGATCGTCGGTGCGACGGTGGCGATGGACCGCCTGCCGCGGCTCCGCCGCCTGGTCAAACCGGTCATCGCCGTGGGCACCATGTCCCTGACCGCCTACGTCGGCCACTTCCTCGCACAGTCCGCGCTGTCCCTGCCCGCCGGGACCACCACTCAGCGGTCATGGGTGCCCCTGCTCATGTTCGTCCTCGGGGCGATCGTGTTCGCCGCGGTCTGGTCCCGCTTCTTCCGGCGTGGCCCCCTGGAGTATCTGCTCAACCTCGCCACCAAGCCGGCGAGGTACATCCGATGAGACCCGACCGGGTCGGACGCCTCCACGTCCCGCCCCGGCCCTGACCGCGCCGCCCGACGGGTCGCTGCCGCCGGGCAGGAACGGTGGCTCGCGAAGTGCCGGCCGGGCACCGGCTGATCATCGGGCACTGCCTCATGGCCCGGCGGGCCTGTGCGGACGACCTGCGCGAGTACGGTGCGGGTTCACGGCGCAGCCGAACATCGGTGTCGGTGCTGCCGATGTGCCGAAGGGGTGGGGCGGAGCGGGGCGGGATCGCCCACCAGGACGTGCCGGTGGTGTCTGCTCGTGGTGCGCACCGTCTGCCTTACGGTGCTTCGCCCGCTCGGCCCGGACCATGCCGTCGAGCCGGCCGCCACGTTCCGCTGCCGCTTGCGCGAGGCACTGGACGACCGGCGGCAGCCTTCGCCACCCACCGCCTGCGGGCCGCGGGCGCACGGAGGGCCCTTGTTTCCTTATAAGCGGTGCCTATCAGCTGTGGGCGGTGGCCGAGGTCGCGGCCGTGACGAACGCGGCGGCTGCGGGCGACAGGCTGCCGCGGCGGCTGACGAGGGCGATGTCCAAGGTGGTCTCCGGCTCGATGTCCAGGACGCGGGCACCCAACCGCCGGGCGAGGTCCCGCCAGGAATCCGTGACCACCGCGAGCCCGACCCCGGCCAGTACCAGGGGCATCAGCGACACCCGGTGCCCGGTCTCGACGGCGACGCTGAACTCGATGCCCTGCTCCCGCAGGGCGTCGACGTAGGCGCGCATCCCGGTACCCGACTGCCCGACGATCAGCCGCTGTCCCGCGAGCTCCCGGCACTCCACCGCCGTCCGGTCAGCGAACGGGCCGTCGGCCGGCACCACCAGCACAAAACGCTGCCGCCCCAGAGCGTGTGAGGCGACCTCCTTGTCGGGCAGAGGACCGGCAGTCGCCAGCAGCCCCAGCTCCACGGCGCCCGTGCGCACCATGTCGATCACATCACGCGACGTGAACGCCGCGTTGATGGCCACGGAAACGCCGGGATACCGCTGGCTGAAGGCGCTCACCAAGGTCGTCAGCGGCTCCACCGCCTGCGACGGCATCGCCGCCACATCCAGGCGCCCCTCACGCAGCTCATGCACCGCCGCGACACTCGCCCGCGCCGTCTCCAGACTCCGCACGGCCTCCCGGGCAGGCTCGATCAGGGCTCTTCCGGCCTCCGTCAGCACTGCCCTGCGCCCGATGCGGTGGAACAGCTCGGAGCCGAGATCACGCTCCAGTGCCCGCACGGCCTGCGACAGCGACGGCTGCGACACGTACAGAGCCGACGCCGCACGGTTGAATCCCCCGCGATCCACGATCGCAAGGAAGTACTCCAGCTGCCGAATGTCCATACGTGCCCTCTGCCATCTCACCGACGACTCGATCGGTCCCGACCATGGTCGCGTGAAGGGTCGCCTCGTACCGCTGTCGTACAGCGAATCAGCTGCCGCCGACTCCAGGTCGGCGGCCGCCCCGCTTCTTCTTGCTCGGCAACAACGGTTCCAGGACCGTGCACTGCCCGTCAGATTTCCGCCGCGCCACGAAGCAAGCTCATCTCACATCCAAGATCTACTTCCGATGCGCGCACCAACCGGTCGTTCAACCGGTGGCGTTGTCACCTATCGTGCAACAGTCCCCGGCCTCGACACATCCCGGTGAACTCACGTACACCTGAGTCCCTCGTCGATGCGGGTGCGCAGGGAGCGCAGCGCCTGCCTGAGCTCTTCCGGTTCGATGTCTGTGACGTCAGCGTCGAAAGTCAGGAGCAGTCCTGCCAGCCCTGCCCAGGACCACGCACCGAGCGTGAGTCGGCAGCTGGAGTCGGTGTCGTGCTCGACCGTCGACCCGCCGGGGGCGAAGCGGGCGACAACGGGCGCAGGTAGAGCGATGAGCACCGACCCGTGACATGGCCATTCCGCCAGGGTGTCGCCGCGGTCGTGCGTGCTCATGACGAATGCGACCGGATCGCCGTGCGGGACGTCGCGGCGGTCGAAGGTCTTCCCCGTGGGCATGCGTGGTTCGAGACGGTCGACGCGCATCGCGCGCCATCGGTCCGCGTCCGGTTCGAACGCGACGAGGTACCACCGTGCCGCCCACACGACGAGGTCGTGCGGTTCCAGCGTGAGCGTGGCCGGTTCGTCCTCGGGGGTGTAGTCCACACGAATGATGTGCTGTCGGTTGATCGCGCCGCCGATGACGCGGATGACCTCGGCGTCGATGGGTGCTGCGGGGAATTCCCAGTAGTTGCGCGCGGCGGAGACGCAGAACGACTCGGTGCGGATGCGGCTACGCGCAGGCATCGCTTGCTGCAGCGTGGCGAGGGCGCGTGCCGAGTTCTCGCGGATGCCGGAGAGGATCGCGGGGACGGTCTGGAGCGCGACGGCCGCGGCGACCGCCTGATCCTCGTCGAAGACGACGGGCGGCAAGCGGGTGGCGCCGCCGAGCCGGTAACCTCCGCCCGCTCCGCGCACGGCCTCGATCTCGTACCCGAGCTCTCTGAGCGTGTCGATGTCGCGCCGCACGGTCCGAAGGGAGACTCCGAGCCTTTCGGCGAGCTCCGCGGCGGTCAGAGTGGCGCCGATACCGAAGATCGACAGCAGCCGGAGTGTTCGCGCGGAGGTCACAGCCATCGTCCCACCCTGCCGGAAAGCGGTCACTCCGTGGCAACTATATCTGTGACCCTGGCCGGCATGACCGCTTCCCAGACCCCCCGAGAGGCCACACGCGCCTCCGACGCTCCGCCCACACTCATCTCCGGCACGGGCGCGAACGTGGCGCTCCTGGTCGTGCTGTTCAGCTCCTTCATGGACCTCGTCGACGCGACGATCGTCACCGTCGCGGCCCCGGCGATGGCCCGTGACATGGGAGCCGACGACGCTCAGATCCAGTGGACGATCGCCGCCTACACCCTCGCCCTGGGCGCGGGACTGATCACCGGCGGACGGCTCGGTGACCAGTACGGCCGCAAGCGCCTGTTCATGATCGGGCTGGCCGGGTTCATGGTCACCTCCGCGCTCTGCGCGCTCGCCGTCACTCCGGGAATGCTCATCGGCATGCGCGCCGCGCAAGGACTGGCCGCGGGGGTCATGGTTCCGCAGGTGTTCGGCGTGATCCGAGCGTCGTTCGCTCCGGCAGAGCGCGCCAAGGCATTCGGCGCTTACGGGGCTGTCCAGGGGCTCGCCTCGGTCGCGGGCCCGCTGCTGGGCGGACTTCTCGTCGAGGCCGACCTGTTCGATCTGGGATGGCGCACCATCTTCTGGATCAACGTCCCCATCTCGATCATCGCCCTCGTCGTCGGGGCGAAGGTCTTGCCGGAGTCCCGTTCCGCCTCTACCGCGCGACTGGACCTCGTGGGTGCGCTTCTCGCGGCCTCGGGCATCCTGCTCCTCCTGCTGCCGATCATCCAGAGCGAGGCATGGGGATGGACCGCCGGCTGCTACGCCCTCCTGACGGCCGGAATCATCATGCTCACGATCTTCCTCGCATACGAGCGCAGCCTCGCCGGACGAGGGGGCGAACCCGCCTTCGACCCGAACCTGCTCAGAATCCGCGCTTTCTCCATCGGGCTGATCGCATCCGTGCTCTTCTTCGGCGGTATCGGATCGTTCTTCCTCACCCTGTCGGTCTACCTTCAGGTCGGCACCGGCCGGACCGCGTGGGAGACCGGCTTGGTGATCTTGCCCTATGCCCTCGGCTCGATCCTCACCTCAGGACTCGGCGTCGCTCTCGCCGCGAAGGCAGGCAGAGCCCTGTTGATCACCGGCTCGCTCACCATCGCGGCTTCTCAGCTCGTGCTCTGGGCCGTCATCAGGGACGGCAGCGAGCCGGGATACTGGCTCCTCGCGCTCGCACTGTTCATCGGCGGCCTCGGACTCGGATTGGCCGCACCCGTTCTCGTCAACGTCGTGCTCGCCGGTGTCCCCGGACGCAATGCGGGCGCGGCGGGCGGCGTCCTGTCCACCGTCAACCAGATCGGCGGCGCCATCGGCATCGCCGTTCTCGGCACGATCTTCTTCACCGCCGTCACCGAATCGACGACCGATGCACCGGGACTGGCCGACTACAGTCACGCGCTCAGCATCGTCCTCGTCGCCTCCGCGGTGCTCTACCTCGTAGCGGGACTCGTGATGCTCGCGCTCCCGAAGACCGCGGCCGACCACGTCGACCAGTGAACCCATGCGGGAGAACAGGCGCGCCGCTTGTCCGGTGGACTCGGTCACGAGTCCGGGCAACCTCCAGCTCGCGGGCCGGCGTGTTCGCAGTCAGCCGACCACGCTGACGCAGCAGCAACAGGGGTGGCACCGACCACCACGATGCTCGGGGTGACACGGCCGGCGATCCCGGACAGATGGTCGAGCTCCAGGGGGCCGCCGTCGCGTGACGCGACCTCGCCGCCTCCGCCGCTCTCGTGCCGGTCGAACCGGCACGAGCAGCAGGCAGGTGGGTCATGCCGGTGATCGGAAGACGGCCACACGCATCACCCCTCGGTCAGGGCCAGGGTGCCCGCGATCCGCCGCGCTGGAGTACGCCACCGACAGCATGCGCATCAGCGGTGTCGCCCCCGCCGCCATCAAGACCGAATCCTCAGCACCGCGATCGGGGCCGGCACCCGGGACGAGGCCACCATCGCCGCCCTCCGGCCGGTCAACCGGGCTCGCGCGCCCGTTGCAGGGTGGGTTCACGCACGCTCGCCGACCTCGTGCTGTGGAGACCGAACGCTCCACCTGTTCCACGGCGTCCAGCGCGTGGTGGAGCTCACGGACCAGCCGACGGCTCCGCGTGGCCGCGTCCGGCGGCAACGGTTGCCGGCGGAGGGGTCAGTTCGATCAGGAAGTCCTGGTCGGCGGCGCCGGAACAGCGGCCCTGGACGACTTCCGTTCCGCTCGCGGTGTCCTGGTCACGCAGGCTCAGACACCAGTCGGTGCTGATCGGACGGATGCGGAAGTGGCTGGCCGCCGACGGGCCGAAGGGCTCGATGCGGAACTGCTGGGCCCGGTTGGTGTCGGCGCAGTCGTCGCGGGGCTCGAGCAGGTTCCGGCCCGAACCCGTCAGCAGGACCGTCAGGCAGCCGATGCCGTACTTCGGGTGGTGCCACTGGATCTGTACGAGGTCCTTGCCCACGGGTTCGAGGAAAACCTGGGGTACGACGGCATGGGCGCAGGGTCGTTGAGCGGCGACGGCGGTCTCGTAGCGGCCGGTGCGATCCCTGCCTTCGGTCACGCACAGCTCGGGTGTGCGTGCGGGATGGATGCGGGCCCAACTGCCCACGGCCAGCATGCGCAGCCCTGTCACCGGAAGTGCGGGCAGATCGGGCGACGGAGACACGTCGCGAACCAGACTGCAAGCCCCAAGTGTGCCGACGGCACCGATGGCCGCGGCGCCGAGCAGGCCGACCGCCCGGCGCCACCATCGCGGGGCGTGCGTCGGGACGGACTCACTGCCCACGGACGCCTCACCCTTGGCGCCGGCGAGCGCATGGGTGGGTGCGGGCTCGCCGGCGGCAATTCGGCGGTGCGCCTGGAGCCACTGACGCGTCTCCTCCTCGCCGAGCCCGCAGGCCCGGGCGAACGTGTCGACGAACCGTTCGCGGGGCAGGGTCGCGCGGCCGAGTGTGGTCGCCACGGTGCTGGCGGGCAGGTTGTCGGCCAGTGCCGTGGCCTTGCTCTCGAGCTGCCGGTAGGTGAGTCCGGACCAGATCCGCAACGCGCGCAGCGCCGCGACGAACTCCGCGGAAGTGCCGGCCTGTTCGGGCCGCGGCGGCTCGGGGCAGGCCCTGTCCGTCTTGGTCATGATCCCAGCATGGATCAGCGAGCGGTGACCGGACGACTGGGAAATCAGCCCTGTTCGAACGCGTTCGGAACACGAAGAAGCACTGTTCCGAACGGACGTGAACGCCGCTTCTCCTTGTCGGCTCCCCGGCCGTGTGGCCATCCTCGATCTCGGCCGACCACCGGGGGCAAGGCGGCAGCGACCCGCCCAGGTGCGAACACCGCGGGCGTCCGTCACCGCCGCGGAGACTCCGGCCTCGGCTGATCGGACTTCCCTCACTTCCTCACCGAAGGAGACAAGATGCGGCTGCGCAGAATCGGTACCGCCGCCGGAGTCGTCATGTCCGCGATGGCCGTTGCCGTCCTCACCGGCGGCACAGCTCACGCGGCCACGTACTCGATCCAGTCGGGATACTCGTCACCGGGCGGCTACGGCAGGGCCGAAGTGTCGATGTCGGGCGGCTCGTACAAGCTGGTGGCCTGCGACCTGGGTCCGGCCGATGGCAACCGCGCCGTCGCGTCCATATGGAACAACAGCACGGGCTTCTACGACTACCGGCACGCCGCGAGTGGCAGCGGGGTGTGCGTGACGGAGGGATGGGAGTACCTCCCCAGCCCGACGCCGGGGACCTACTACCTCGAGATATGCCTGCGCAACGGGGCCAGTGGAGCCGACTTCGCCTGTAGGACCACGTCGTTCTACTACAACGGCCTCGGGTAGGGCCCGGACGGCAAGCCCGGCAGGCCCGGCAGGTCAGGCCGGGCCTGCCGCTCCATCTACGAAGCAGAGGGAGAGATGACCAGAACGGTTTGTCGCTGGATCCTCGCCTTCGACGCCTCCTGCGCCCTGTGCGAAGAAGTGTCGCGGCGGGTCGAACGGGCATCGGCGGGGCGCCTGGAGATCCTGCCGCTCGGGCATCGTGACGTACGGCGGTGGCGCGAGCAGGCCTTGGGCCGAGCCACTTCCTGGGCGCCCACCCTGCTCAAGGTCGAGGGCACACGTGTGCGGGCCTGGACCGGTGTCCGTATGGGTTCCCGGCTGGCCGTGCGGCTGGGGCCTCGCCGGACTGTGCTGGTGCTGCGTGCGCTCGGTGATCCGGAGCGGGGCGGGCCTGCAGACGGCGACCAGGTCGAGGGCACCCGCATCGGGCGGCGGGGGCTGTTCCGGCTGGGCGCCGGGGCAGGGGTCGCGGCAGCTCTGTTACTGAACGGCAAGGTGCCGGCGTTCGCAGCCGAGTCCAGGGAGCTGGCCGCCGGACGGAGCTGGGCCCGGGCGAACCAGACTCCGCGCGTCGGTCAGTACGACGAGCTGGCCGGGATCTCCGCGGCCCACAGGCCGGCCGTGTTCGCCGCCCTGTCACCGAGCGTCCGGAGCAGCCTCTGGGTCGAGCAGGTGAACCGCTACCGGCGAGCGCACTCCCACCTGTCGGCCCAGCAGGCACGTGTGCTGGACGAGTTCGAGGCGATCGTCGCGGATGAGGCGACCTACACCCGCGAGGACGCCACCATCCAGGCCCGGATGAAGGCGATCGAGGAGAGGGGCATCGCCGCGTTCGGGCGCAGCGAGGCGTGCGGCCTCATGTCGACGCTCGGCTCCCTCGGCATCGCCGAGAGCCGTACCACCGCCACCGCCACCGCCACCGCCAGCGTCGGATCCGCGCCGGCCGCGACGTGCCAGTGCAACGTCGGAAGTGCCTGCTCCCCCGGCTGCAACTTCTTCTGCGCCTGCACTACGGGTTGGGGATGTGGCTGCGGCTGGATCTGGACCTGCAACGGCACGTACTGCGCCTGAGGGACGCAGGGGGTGGCGCAGCCCGCGCTGGGCCCGGCCTGGAGGAACGGCTCCCGGCCGACGTCCGGCGCGGGCTGCGCCACACCCGAGTCGCCCCCGGTCACACAATGAGGTGGACACGACCGTGGGACGGAAGTCGTCCGTGCCGGGTGACGACCGGGGCGGGTCGGCGACGTGCTGCCGTGGGTACGGCGTGCCGGAACCCTTCGGGCCGGGTCGCGTAGTGGCTCACCTCGCCGGCCCTCCGGTCAGGGCCCCGGCAGGCAGGTCGAGGCGCTGTTCGCCCACGTACACGTTCATGGAGCCGCCGCGCAGGAAGCCGACGAGGGTGAGTCCCGTCTCCGCCGCCAGGTCCACCGCGAGGGAGGATGGTGCCGAGACCGCCGCCAGCAGCGGGATGCCCGCCATGACCGCCTTCTGCGCCAGCTCGAAGGACGCCCGCCCGGAGGACGCCCTCGCTCACCAGGAAGCCGGCGGCGAGCGCGAAGTCGTCGCCGGGTGTGCGCATCGTGATCGCCAGCGGCTTGCCGCCCAACCGGATCTCCAGTGGCTCCTCCGCGACGAGCGTGTCCGGGCGCGTGCTCAGCGCACCGTCCCGGATCCGCAGTACACGCCGCCGCGCGGTGACCCGTCCCATGGCCTCACTCCCACTTCTGTCCGTGGACATCGATCGCTTCCGCCTCTGGGGCGTCGGCCCCTTGTGGCCCAGATCGGCCGGCCGGGCTGCCGGAAGGACGGCCCCTCGAGGCCGGAGCCGGCCTTCTTCCCCCCACATCGCGCGCCTCCACAGCCCCGCGATCTCCGCGTCCTGCGCCACGGAGTGCAGCGCTCCGCGCAGGTCGGACTCCTCCCGCGCGAACAGGCAGGTCCGCACTGACCCTCGGCGGTGGGCGGGGCGCGTTCGCGGGCACGGCAGAAGGGGCGGGCGACGGAGGCGGTGACGCCGACTGGGACTCGTGGCTCCAGGGCGACCGCGGTGTGCTGAGGCGGGACCGAAGGGATCGATGCGCATGGCTGCGGCCCCTTCTCCTGTTCCCTCCGCCTCCTCAGCATTCGATGACGTTGACGGCGAGTCCCCCGCGGGCGGTCTCCTTGTACTTGACCTTCATGTCGGCGCCGGTCTCCTTCATGGTCTTGATGACCTTGTCGAGGGAGACGTGGTGGCGACCGTCGCCGCGCATCGCCATCCGGGCGGCGGTCACGGCCTTGACGGCGGCCATGCCGTTGCGTTCGATGCAGGGGATCTGGACGAGACCGCCGACCGGGTCGCAGGTCAGGCCGAGGTTGTGCTCCATGCCGATCTCGGCGGCGTTCTCGACCTGCTCGGGAGTACCGCCGAGGACCTCGGCGAGACCACCGGCGGCCATGGAGCAGGCCGAGCCGACCTCGCCCTGGCAGCCGACCTCGGCGCCGGAGATGGAGGCGTTCTCCTTGAAGAGCATGCCGATCGCGCCCGCCGCGAGCAGGAAGCGGACGATGCCGTCCTCGTCGGCGCCTGGCACGAAGGCGCGGTAGTAGTGCAGTACGGCGGGGATGATGCCCGCCGCGCCGTTCGTCGGGGCGGTGACGACCCGGCCGCCCGCGGCGTTCTCCTCGTTCACGGCCATCGCGTAGAGCGTCACCCATTCCATGGCGCGAGCCGCCGGATCGCCCTCGCTGCGCAGCGCCCGGGCCGCTGCCGCGGCCCGGCGACGGACCTTCAGTCCGCCCGGGAGGATGCCCTCGCGGCCCAGCCCCCGTGAGACACACGCCTCCATGACCCGCCAGATCTCCAGCAGGCCTGCGCGGATCTCCTGCTCGGTGCGCCAGGCCTTCTCGTTCTCCAGCATCAGCGCGGAGATGGACAGTCCGGTGTCCCGGGCGAGCCGCAGCAGTTCATCGCCGGTACCGAACCGGTAGGCGGGCACCGTGTCGTCGGGCTGGATCCGGTCCGCGCCGACCGCGTCCTCGTCGACCACGAATCCGCCGCCCACGGAGTAGTACGTCTTCTCCAGCAGCGGTACGCCGTCGGCGTCGTACGCGAAGAGCATCATGCCGTTGGCGTGGTAAGGCAGCGAGCGCCGGCGGTGCAGGACCAACTGCGTCGAGGTGTCGAAGTCGATCTCGTGGGCCGGGCCGATCTCGGCCCCGAGAAGGCGGATGCGTCCCGTGCTGCGGATCCGCTCGACCTCCAGGTCGGCCTGGGCGACGTCGACCGTGTGCGGCTCGTTGCCCTCCAGGCCGAGCAGGACCGCCTTGGGGGTGCCGTGGCCGTGGCCGGTGGCGCCGAGGGAGCCGAACAGCTCCGCCCTGACCGCGGCGGTCTGGGCGAGCACGCCGTCCTGCTTCAGCCTGGCGACGAACATCCCGGAGGCGCGCATCGGGCCGACCGTGTGCGAGCTGGACGGGCCGATGCCTATGGAGAACAGGTCGAAGACGCTGATTGCCACGCCATACTCCGTTTGTCGATGAGGGCGTGCCGAGTGGTCACGGGCACGCCCCTGCGGGAGGTCGTCACGTACAGCTCCGAACAAGATGGGGAGGCCGATCGGATCGCGGCGTTCCGGTGCGTGCGATCGCAAGGCGCCGGAAGCTCCTCGTAGCGGAGCCACCAGGGGCTTTCGGCAGCACGCCGAGCGTGCGTGCCAGGCGTCGCCAGCCGGGCTCCCCTTTCGGTCGGAGCTCTCACAGGCCGGGGTAGAGCGGGTGCTTCGCGACCAGGGCGGCCACCCGGGCCTTGAGCGCCTCCACGTCGTAGGACGGCTTCAGCGCCGCGGCGATCA
>NZ_JBVIAY010000039.1:0-35739 GCF_055573695.1 Streptomyces sp. NPDC030143 | reverse complement strand
TTACATTCCGAACCCGGAAGCTAAGCCTTACAGCGCCGATGGTACTGCAGGGGGGACCCTGTGGGAGAGTAGGACGCCGCCGAACAATTGTTGAGAAAACCCCGTACCGGGTACACCGGTACGGGGTTTTCTGCGTTCCGGGGGTGTGTGCCGCTGCGTTTAGGGTCGGGGCATGCGCTACGACCTCGTGATCTTCGACAACGACGGCGTCCTCGTCGACAGCGAGCCCCTCTCCAACCGTCTCCTGGCCGCCTATCTCACGGAACTCGGGCATCCCACGACGTACGAGGACTCCATCCGGGACTACATGGGGTCCGCCCTGCACCGCGTCCACGACCTGGTCGAGGAGCGGACGGGGCGGCGGCTGCCGGCGGAGTTCGACGACGTCTTCCACCGGCGGGTGTTCGCGGCCTTCGAGCAGGAGTTGAAGCCGGTGCCCGGGGTCGTCGGTGTGCTGGAGAAGCTGGTGGCGGACGGCGTGCCGTACTGTGTCGCCTCGTCCGGCAGTCATGAGCGGATTCGGGTGGGGCACCGGACGACCGGGTTGGACCGGTGGTTCGAGGAAGCGCGGATCTTCAGTTCGCAGGACGTGGGGAAGGGAAAGCCGGCGCCCGACCTCTTTCTGTACGCCGCCGAACGGATGGGGGTGGCGCCGGAGCGGTGTGTCGTCGTCGAGGACAGTCCGCTGGGGGTGCAGGCGGCTGTCGCGGCGGGGATGGACGTGTACGGCTTCACGGGGATGACGCCGGCGGCGAAGCTTGCGGGAGCCAACCAACTCTTCTGTGACATGGGGGAGTTGGGTGACCTGCTGGGTGAGAGCGGCCGGCGAAGATGAGGGGAACTCATCTTTGGCTGGATCTACCCACGGGTTCGCCGGGGCCCTACGCTCGCCGCCATGACAGAAGTGCTGCGGCGCGGTAGGGCCTCGTTGGCGTTCAGCTTTCTCGTGCAGGGCGTCGCCTTTGCTCTGCTCGTGACCCGGATTCCGGCGATCCAGGACCGGTACGGGGTTTCTGACGCGCTGCTGCCCGCGTTCCTCGCCGCGGTGCCGGTGCTTGCCGGGGTCGGGAGCGTGGCGACCGAGCAGTTGGTGAAGCGGATTCCGGCCGGCCGGCTGCTGCGGTGGTCCCAGCCGGTCGTGCTCCTGGCGCTGCTCGGTGTGGGGGCGGGGGAGCGGATGGGGGAGCTGGGCGTCGCCCTGGCCGCCTTCGGGCTCTCGGTGGGCGTGCTGGACGCCTCGATGAACATGCTCGGGGTGAGTCTGCAACGGGCCTACGGGCGCAGCATCATGCTCGGGTTCCATGCCGCGTACAGCCTGGGCGGGATCGCGGGGGCCTCGCTGGCGTGGGCGGGGGCGCACTGGGAGCTCGCGCTGTGGGTGTCGTATCTGCCGGTGGTGCTGGTGCTGCTGCCGGCGGTGGTGGTCGGGAGCCGGTGGTATGTCGACGGGGACGGCGAGCGGGGTGGGGTGAGCGGTCCCGGGGATGCGGCGGAGGCGGACGGCGAGGGTGCCGTCGTCTTCCGGCTGTTGTTGCCGCTGTGCCTGGTGATGACCTTCGCCTACATCGGGGACTCCACGGTGTCCAACTGGAGCGCGAAGTACCTCCAGGACGTGCTGGGGAGCAGTGAGCAGCTGGCCACGGTTCCCTACAACGTCTACATGGTGACCACGCTGGTCGGGCGGGCCCTCGGGGACTTCGGGGTGCGGCGGTTCGGGGCGGTGGCGGTCGTACGGGTGGGGGCGCTGGTGGCGGGGCTGGGGTTCGCGGTGGTCGCGGTCGCGCCGGGGGCCTGGGTGGGGATGGGCGGGTTCACGCTCGTCGGCCTGGGGCTGTGTGTGGTGGTGCCGCAGACGTTCGCCGCGGCGGGAAGGCTCTTCCCCGGGGCGTCGGACACGGCTGTCGCTCGCCTGAATGTGTTCAACTATGTGGGCTTTTTGATCGGTTCGCCGTTGGTGGGGGCGCTGGGGGACGTCTGGAGCTACCGGGGGGCGATGGTGGTGCCGATGGTGTTGGTGCTGGTGACGTTGGTGTACGCCCGGTCGTTCGACCGTCAACCGGACCGATACGGTGGCGGGCATGAGCGGCCGCGCACAGCTGATGTGGGACGAGGGAGTAACGGGCTATGACTTCGGCCCGGACCATCCGATGGATCCGGTCCGGCTGGAGCTGACCCGGAAGCTGGTGAGTGCCCTGGGGCTGGACCGGGAGGTGGACGTCGTGTCCGCCAAGCCGGCCGGCGAGTCGACGCTGCGGCTCGTCCACCGGGAGGACTACATCGAGGCCGTGAAGGCGGCCTCCGCCGACCCGCGGGCGGCGGACACGTCGTACGGGCTCGGGACGGTGGACGATCCGGCCTTCGCCGGGATGCACCAGGTGTCCTCGCTCATCGCCGGGCTGTCCGTGGGGGCGGCGGAGGCGGTGTGGCGGGGGGAGGCGCTGCACGCGGTGAACTTCGCGGGCGGGCTGCATCATGCGATGCCCGGTGGCGCGTCGGGTTTCTGCGTGTACAACGACGCGTCGCTCGCGATCGCCCGGTTGCTGGAGCTGGGCGCCGAGCGGGTCGCGTACGTGGACGTCGACGTGCATCACGGGGACGGGGTGCAGGCGGCGTTCTGGGAGGACCCGCGGGTGCTGACGATCTCGCTGCACGAGCACCCCCGGACGCTGTTCCCGCAGACCGGGTGGCCGGAGGAGACGGGAGCGGACGCGGCGGAGGGATCCGCGGTGAACGTGGCCCTGCCGGCGGGGACGGGGGACGCGGGGTGGTTGCGGGCGTTCCATGCGGTGGTGCCGGAGCTGATCGCTGATTTCCGGCCGGATGTGCTGGTGACGCAGCACGGGGCCGATACGCACTTCGAGGATCCGCTGGCTCATCTCGCGGTGTCGCTGGACGCGCAGCGGGCGGTGCAGGTGGCCTGCCATGAGCTGGCGCACGAGCATGCCGGGGGGAAGTGGGTCGCGCTGGGCGGGGGCGGTTATGCGGTGGTGGATGTGGTGCCGCGGTCGTGGGCGCATCTGGTCGGGGTGGCGGCGGGGGTGCCCGTGGCGCCGGAGACGGTGATTCCGGAGGAGTGGCGGCGGGAGGTGTTCGCCCGGACGCGGCAGTTGGGGCCGGGGCGGATGACCGACGGGCGGTGGCCTGTGGGGTGGGGGGAGTGGGGGGCGGGGTACGACCCTGCGGATCGGGTGGATCAGGCGGTGCTGGCCACGCGGCGGGCGGTGTTTCCGTTGCGGGGGTTGTTGGCGTAGGGGGTGGGGGGCTTTTTGTTTCGCCCCCGCCGCCCCTACCCTTCCCGTCACCAGGGGCTCTGCCCCTTCGACCCCGTTCCGGGACTCCGCCCCGGGGCCCCGGCGGGGCTGCGCCCCTGCACCCCGCATCGGCCCTGGACGGGCCTCGTCCTCAAACGCCGGACGGGCTGGATGCGCCGAGCGTCGTCGCGGTGGCGCTGCGGGTGGTGCTGGGTGTGCCGGGGCGTCGTCGTGGTGGCGCCGCGGGTGGTGCTGGGTGTGTGCCGCGCTGTCGTCGCGGTGGCGCCCGGGGAACGGGACTGGGTGTGCCGGGCGTCGTCGTGACGGTGTCGTGGGTGGTGCTCAGTGGGCCGAGCGCTCTTGTCGGGATGGCACGGGGGCGGGATGGCTGTGGTGAGCTCTCGTGTCCGTCGCTTACGCCAACCGTGCGCCCTTCCCTCGTTTTTCCTCGTGCCCGTGCGGTCCGTGCGTCAGGATCGTTGGGGTGTGGGAACCGCTTGGGGGGCTGCGGAGGCAGCTGGTGGTGGCCGGGTTGGCCGGGGTGGTGGGGACCTCTCGGGAGGAGAGCCTGCGGAGTTACCGGCTGTTCGCCGCTCGGGATCCTCGGGTGTTGATCGGGATTGATCCCGAAGGGGCCTGGGGGGTGCGGGACGTGATCGGGTTGATGGCGGAGAAGTGTGGGGTTTCGGCCGATCCAGGGTGTGTATCCGGGCAGGATGTGATCGACCCGGAGCGGACCGTCGCCGCGCTGGACGCCTTCGCCGGGCGGCTCGCGGTGGTCGCCCGGCGTGGTGCGCCCGTGCTGCTCGGAACCGGGCATCCCCACCGGTTGCTCGGGTTCTACGGCGCTCTGGCAGACGCCTTGTCGGCGGCGGGATGTGCTGTCCTCACCCCGGCGCAGGGTCGCTGTGTCGACATAACGACCCGGTTCGGTCTACGTACGCTCACCCTGGACTACGTACGGGGCGTCGGGTTGGTGCGGGGAACGGACGCCGGGCGCCCCGGTTGTGCGACCGGCGTGCACGCGCACTCACCCCTGCCGGTCAGACTGGCGCTGGAGGCGGCGGCGCAGGCCGGCGGACCGTTGCCGGAGCTGGTGATCGGGGACCACGGGTGGGTCTGCGGGGCAGGTCAGCTGGGGTTCGAGGCCGTCGGTCTGGCGGACACCGACGATCCCGCGCTGTTCGTGGGGGAGGCGGAGGGGCTCGTCTCCGTGGTCGTTCCGGTCGATGATGGCGTGCGGTCCGATTACTACCTGCCGCTGACCCGCTACGTACTCAATCGGGCGTGTCTGTCACAGTAGGCCGCCGATGGGTGCACCTCTTCCCCACTCGCATCACCCGCCCCTACATTGGGGAGTGAGCACGCAGCGACGAAGAGTCACCGGAAGGGGAAGCCGGTGGCCGTCGAGTCGAGTGCGGAAGGTTCAGGTGTGTCATGGCTGCAGCTGGCGAGAGGCCTCTGAACGAGGTTCAGTTCCTTACCGTGGCGGAAGTCGCCTCGGTGATGCGAGTGTCGAAGATGACCGTGTACCGCCTGGTGCACAGCGGTCATCTGCCCGCGATCCGGGTGGGGCGGTCCTTCCGCGTCCCGGAGCAAGCGGTTCACGAGTACCTCCGCGAGAGCTACGTGGGGGTGGAAACCGCCTGACGGCGAGGGCGGGCGGGGGCCGGGAAAAGGCAGTACAGGGCATCTCCCGGGTCCCGTCCGCCCCCTCGATTACGTTCCTCGGCACTCGGGCGGGTAGGCTAGCCCCTCGTAGGTCGTATGGGCCCATGGCGCCCAGCACCGAGTGATGAGAAGTGAGCGAGGGTAGTCGTGGGCTCTGTTATCAAGAAGCGGCGCAAGCGGATGGCCAAGAAGAAGCACCGCAAGCTGCTGAAGCGCACGCGCGTCCAGCGTCGCAACAAGAAGTAAGTTCGCGACGCGAACCGCGAGAGCGTGGTGTGGCCCCCCATCGAGCACCGGTGGGGGGCCACACGCGTATCCGGGGCCCGTACGGCGGGCTGAACCCCGGTCGTATGCGCGGACGGGCCGGAGGGAGTGTCGGTCGTACGACCGGCGCGACGCGTTCCCTCGTCCGTCGGGCGGTCGTCACGGCGCGACATCGACCCGCTAAGTTGGCCCGCAGACGGGGAACGCGGCAGGGTGACCAGTGCGAGACCGAGAGCCGGACCTAGTGCGGAAGGAAGGCGCTGATCTTGGGCAAGGTCGTGCTCGTGACCGGAGTGGCCCGTCAGCTGGGGGGCCGGTTCGTACGACGGATCCAGCGGGACCCGGAGGTCGACCGGGTGATCGCGGTGGATGCCGTGCGGCCCGAGCACCATCTGGGCGGGGCGGACTTCATCCAGGCCGACATCCGGCAGCCCACCATCGCGCGGGTGCTCGCCGAGACCGGGGCCGACACCGTCGTCCACCTGGACGTGACGGCCACCGCGCTCGGCAGCGGGAGCCGGACCACGGTCAAGGAGACCAACGTCATCGGCACGATGCAGCTCCTCGGCGCCTGCCAGAAGTCGCCGACGGTGAAGCGGCTGGTGGTGAAGTCCAGCACCACCGTGTACGGGTCAGCGCCGCGCGACCCGGCGGTGTTCACCGAGACCACCCCGGCCAAATCACTGCCCAGCGGCGGGTTCGCCAAGGACATCTGCGAGGTCGAGGGCTATGTGCGCGGGTTCGCGCGGCGGCGGCCCGACGTCGCCGTGTGCGTGCTGCGGTTCGCGAACATCCTCGGCCCGACCGCCGAGACGCCCCTCGCCTCGTACTTCTCGCTGCCGGTCCTGCCGACCGTGCTCGGCTACGACCCCCGGCTGCAGTTCGTGCACGAGGACGATGTGATCGACGTGCTGCGGATCGGCTCGCACGAGCCGGCGCGTGGCACGCTCAACAGCGGGACCTTCAACATCGCCGGCGATGGCGTGCTGCTGCTGTCGCAGTGCTCGCGGCGGCTCGGGCGGCCCACCGTGCCGCTGCTGCTGCCCGCCGTCACCTGGGCGGGGTCCCTGGTGCGTACGCTGGGCATGACGGACTTCGCGCCCGAGCAGATCCGGCTGCTCACCCACGGCCGGGTGGTGGCGACGGACCAGATGCGCGAGACGCTGGGATTCACGCCCAGGTACACCACCGCGGAGACCTTCGCGGACTTCGCACGCAGCCAGGGGCCGGGTCTCCTGCCCCCCGAGGCCCTTGCCGGGGCCGTCGACCGGATCGCCGCGCTGCCCGTCGCGGGCGGCGGCCCCCTCCCGACCCAGAGCGCCAACTGAGGAGCGCATCAACGATGGCGGACGCCAAGGTCATTCCGTTCGACGACGACCGGTCCCGCGGGAGTGCCGTTCAGCGGCCGTCGCGGCGCCGGGGCTCGGGGAGCCGGCGCGGCGGCAGCGGGGAGCCGGCGCCGGTCCGTGAGATCGGTGAGGTCGGTGAGGTCCAGCCCCTGCCCACCAGGGCCGTTGCGCAGGATGATGATCCCGTGACCGGTACGGGTGAGCAGCAGCCGCGCGAGGGCGAGGGCGGGGGTGGCCTGGAGCGGCGTATTGCGGGCGGGTTGTCCTTCCTGCGCCGCCGGCTCACGGGCGACTACGAGGTCGACGACTTCGGCTACGACGAGGAGCTCACCGACCAGGTCCTGATGTCGCTGCTGCGGCCGGTGTACGAGAAGTACTTCCGGGTCGAGGTGAAGGGCGTCGAGAACATCCCGGCCGAGGGCGGGGCGCTCATCGTCGCCAACCACTCCGGGACGCTGCCGCTGGACGGGCTGATGATGCAGGTCGCCGTCCACGACCACCATCCGGCGGGCCGTCATCTGCGGCTGCTGGCGGCCGATCTGGTCTTCGTGCTGCCCGTCGTCAACGAACTCGCCCGCAAGCTCGGCCACACCCTCGCCTGCTCCGAGGACGCCGAGCGGCTGCTGGGGCAGGGCGAACTGGTCGGCGTCATGCCGGAGGGCTTCAAGGGCATCGGGAAGCCCTTCAGCGAGCGCTACAAGCTCCAGCGGTTCGGCCGGGGCGGCTTCGTCTCCACGGCGCTGCGGCAGGGCGCCCCGATCATCCCCTGCTCGATCGTCGGGGCGGAGGAGATCTACCCCATGATCGGCAACTCCAAGACCCTCGCCCGTGTCCTCGGCTTCCCGTACTTCCCGCTGACGCCGACCTTCCCCTGGCTGGGCCCGCTGGGTGCGATCCCGCTGCCGACGAAGTGGACGATCCAGTTCGGCGAGCCGATCCCGACGGACGGCTACCCGCCGGAGGCGGCGGAGGACCCGATGCTGATGTTCAACCTGACGGACCAGGTGCGGGAACAGATCCAGCACACCCTGTACAAGCTGCTGGTGCAGCGGCGGTCGGTGTTCTTCTGACACGGCCGGGCCTGCGGTGGCGCGACCTCCGGCGGACGGCCGACACGGCGATGGGGGCACCCCTTGTGGAAGGGGTGCCCCCATCGCCGTGCCCGAGGTACGGACGGCGGCTAGCCGGCGTCCTCGTTGTCGATGCCCAGGCCGGGGAGGAGACCCGGCAGCAGGGGCGGGAGCGTGACGTCCGGCTCGGCGGTCGGAGGCCTGCTCGTGGACGGGGGGGCGCTGTCGGCGTCCTGCGGCGGCTCGAGGAGGCCGCCGGTGTTGCCGCCGAGCAGCCCGTCCTCTCCGGTGCCGGTGGAGGACGACCTGCTGGGGCTGCCGCTGCTGCCGGTGCGTCCGGTGTCGGACGCGCCGCCGCCGGTGCCGGGTGCGGTGGCGCGGCCCGTGTCCGAGGTGCCGGTGGACGCCGGACCCGAGCCCGGCCGGCCGCCGTCGTCGGTCCTGCCGCCCTTGGCCGGGGGCTCCGGGAGCAGGGACTGCAGCGGCGCCACGTCTTGGTCTATGGCGTCGAAGACCGACGAGACCTCCCGGCTGACGTCCCCGAGCTGCACGGGCAGCTTGTCGCGCAGGGCGCCCCACACGTCGCGGTGCGAACGCGAGAAGGCGGAGAGGGCCTGGATGGGGCCCAGGGAGTCCGGGTCGCGCTCGTACACCGCGTGCAGCAGGCGGTGGCCCTCGGAGGCGTCGTGCCGCATGCCGGACAGGGCGCGGCGGATCTCGCCGAGCGACTCGTGGTCGAGGTGGGCGCCGCCGCGGCCGCGCTCCATGAGCCGACGGGCCTCGCCCAGTCGTGTCGAGGCCTGGTCCAGGTACGTCCGGCCGCGCTCGCCGTCGCCCTCGGCGAGGTAGTCGAGCTTGAAGTCCTCGATGCCGCGCTTGAGGCCGTACAGCGAATCACCGGGCAGGGCGTCGGAACTCGCGGCGGCGACCCCGCCGAAGGCGCCGGCGGCGACGCCGACGCTGAGGCCGCCGGCGGTCAGGCCCTTGGCGAGCCGTGAGCGCGGTCGGAACTTGCCCAGCGGCGTCGCCCGGTGGGTGCCCCGCGCGCGGTGGGAACGCTGCTCGGGTACCGATGCGTCCGTTGCCTCACCCATGGTGCCCGCCTGCAGCATCGCCTCCATCGCGGCGACCAACTGGGCGCGCTGGACGACCTTGACCTCGGGGTCGAGCTCCGGTTTGGGCAGCTCGGCGAGACGCGTCGCGAGGGCCGGGAGGCGGCCCTGCTCGGTCTGGTCCGCAGCGGCCGGGGCCGGTGCCGATCCTTCGGACTGCTCGGCCGCCGTGCCCTGGTCGGACTGCTCCTCCAGGGCCTGGGCGAAGGCGCTCGCCCGCCGGTGCGCCGATACGTTCGCGATCACTGGCGGCACCTCCTCTCGTCATGACGGTCGACTCCCCTGGGGTCCTGGGGGTTGCACGTCCGCGACCGCTTCCACACGATCGAGTGATCGGAGACGGTCGGGACGTGACCACAGGGAGCCTGTATCCCGCACAACGACTGGCGCGGCACTTGGGTTACGGACTGCTGATGATCGACTGGGGAAGTCAACGGTCTTCCACTGGACGTGAGTTAGTTGCCGTCGGTAGGCGTGGTGGTGGGGGTCAGCGCGCGTCGTCCGGAAGGAGACGTGCGAGGGTGCGGACGGCGCGGTACTGGAGGGTCTTGATGGCCCCCTCGTTCTTGCCCATGACGCGCGCCGTCTCGGCGACGGACAGCCCCTGGAGGAACCGGAGCGTGACGCACTCCTGCTGCTGGGGGTTGAGACGTCGTACGGCGTCCAGGAGGGCGGCGTTGGAGAGGGACTCGAGGACGGAGTCCTCCGGGGAGCGTTCGACCTCGTTGGCGTCGAGCATCTCGCCGGTGGTGACCTCGAGACGGAAACGGCTGGACTTGAAGTGGTCGGCGACGAGGTTGCGGGCGATCGTCACCAGCCAGGCGCCGAAGTCGCGGCCCTGCCAGGTGAAAGTGCCGATGCGGCGCAGGGCGCGCAGGAACGTCTCACTGGTGAGGTCCTCGGCGGTCGCCTTGCCGCCGACGCGGTAGTAGATGTAGCGGTAGACCGTGTCGCTGTACTGGTCGTACAGCCGCCCGAAGGCGTCGGCCTCACCGGCCTGGGCCCGCTCGACGAGGTCCATCATCCGGGCGCTGTCGCTGTCGGCGGCCGGCCGGCGGGTGGTGGTGGCGCCGGACGCGCGTCCTCGTCTGCCGACCGCGGCGGTGCCGTCGGCCAGTGCGTAGCACGGGCCGGCCGGCGCGGCGGCGAAGGCGGGGACGGCGTACGCGGTGGGGACGAAGCCGCGCAACAGGTCTCGGAACGTAGCGACCGTTGTGCGCAGCGCAGCCAGGCCCGAGGCGTCAACCCCGACGTGTGGGTACACGGGACTCCCAGAGGCAGAGCTTCCATCACGTGCAGTGCGGAACCATTCACCCGTCGTAGCGACGGAGAGGTACCGGTATGCGTCTGAGGAGAATAACGCTTCGTGCAGGCGCTGCTACGCCCAGTTGCTCAAATCACCGATTACGTCGCTTCTGTAGCCGATTGCCGCTCGATCAGGTTGCGAAGAGTGAGCGATTTCTGATCGAAGCGGTTCGAGTTTCGGCTCGGTCCAGGGCGTGTTGTGGCGGTGCGCGGACAAGGGGGAGTGGGGTGGGGGTTGTGGGGGTACGACGGTTGGTTTGGTCTCTTCCCGGTGCCGGGCGGGGTCGCGCGCGGTCGGCGCCGCGGCGCGACGACGGGGCGGGCCGCCGGGCTTCGATGGGGGCCGACGGGGCGGGCCGCCGGGCGTCGATCGGGGCCGACGGGCCGGTGGCGCGGGATGGAGCGGCTGGTGGCGTGGGGTGGGGCGGGGTGGCCCGGCGCCGGCGGGGTGCCGCCCGCGCCCGCCCGTGCCGCCCCGGGCGGCACGCGATCCCGCCCTCGAGGCGAGGAGGGGGTGCGGGGGTCGTCCGTCAGCGGCGCCGGCGGTGCAGGGCGATGGCCGCCGCCGTGCCGCCCGCCACCGCGCCGACGCCGGCCGCCGCGGGGATGCCCACCTTGGCCGCCTTGCGGCCCGTGCGGTAGTCACGCAGGCGCCAGTCGAGGTCGCGGGCGTGCTTGCGGAGCTTGGCGTCGGGGTTGATGGCGTAGGGGTGGCCGACGAGGGAGAGCATCGGGATGTCGTTGTGGGAGTCGCTGTAGGCGGCGCAGCGGCTCAGGTCCAGGCCCTCCGCCGCGGCCAGGGCGCGGACCGCCTCCGCCTTGGCGGGGCCGTGCAGCGGTTCGCCGACCAGCTTGCCCGTGTAGACGCCGTCGACGGACTCCGCGACCGTGCCCAGTGCTCCGGTCAGGCCCAGGCGGCGGGCGATCACCTGGGCGATCTCCACCGGGGCCGCTGTGACCAGCCACACCTTCTGGCCGGCGTCCAGGTGCGCCTGGGCGAGTCCGCGGGTGCCCGGCCAGATGCGCTCGGCCATGTACTCGTCGTAGATCTCCTCGCCGATCGACTGGAGCTCGGAGACGCGGTGGCCCTGGACGATGGACAGCGCGGAGTCGCGGGCCTCCTGCATGTGTTCGGGGTCCTCGACGCCCGCGAGGCGGAACCACGCCTGCTGCCAGGCGAACCTGACGAGATCGCGGGTCTCGAAGAACTTGCGTTTGTACAGGCCACGGCCGAAGTGGAAGAGCGCGGCGCCCTGCATCACCGTGTTGTCGAGGTCGAAGAAGGCGGCGGCCTTGTCGTCGCCGAGCACCGGGAACTCCGGTTCCTGCTGCGGTACCTCGGCGTCCTGCGACTGCTTGCGCGCCGCCTCCGCCGAGGCCTCGCCTGCCAACACGCTCCGCGCCGTGGCGGAACGCCTACGGGGAGTGAGCCATCCAAGAGCGGCCATGGCGTGAGCATAGCCAGTCGGTTCGATGGTTCCTCAGTGGTGAGGTTTGAACGCTGTGAACTCTCTGCGGCCGTGTCGTTAAGGACGTCGCCTGGGAGGTTCGCGCGAGGCGCGCGAGAATGGCTGACATGACTCCCCTGTTCCGCCGGAAGCGGCCCGCCCCGCAGGACCGGCTCGTGACGTTGATCGGCAAGCCCGGGTGTCATCTGTGCGATGACGCGCAGGGTGTGATCGAGAAGGTGTGCGGTGATCTCGGGGTGCCGTGGGAGAAGCGGGACATCACCGAGGACGCGGAGCTGCACGACCGGTACTGGGAGCAGATCCCGGTCGTTCTGGTGGACGGTGAACAGCACACGTTCTGGCGGGTGAACGAGGAGCGGCTGCGCCGGGAACTGTCGGCCGGCTGACGGGGAACCGGGCGTCACGGAACTGACCGAGCAGTCCAAGTGTTCCGAAAAGTCGCTTAGGATCGACGGCGACCAGGTCTCGGGGGCGGGATTCGTGAGGAGAGTGTGCGGTTTTGCCCCCGATAAAGAAGGAGCGCGGGTGTGTGGGCGCGGGTTCCCCGCGAACACGTCAGGCCCGCGTGACCCCGGTCACGTTGGCCGGGCAAATCGGACACAATCTTTGTGCACGCGTTCACAAAGACATAGCCTGCATTCGACGGGGCGGTCTGGGGACGTACGACCGCCTGCAGCCCCGCTCTACCCGCAGGAGCACCGTGGCAACTGGCCGAACTCACCGACCGGCGACCCGCAGCCGAGGGATTCCCGAGGCCACCGTCGCCCGGCTTCCGCTGTACCTCCGTGCGCTGACCGCACTGTCGGAGCGCTCGGTGCCCACGGTCTCCTCCGAGGAGCTCGCGGCCGCGGCGGGGGTCAACTCCGCGAAGCTGCGCAAGGACTTCTCCTACCTGGGCTCCTACGGGACGCGGGGTGTCGGCTACGACGTCGAGTATCTCGTCTACCAGATCTCCCGTGAGCTGGGTCTCACGCAGGACTGGCCGGTTGTGATCGTCGGTATCGGTAACCTCGGCGCCGCCCTGGCCAACTACGGCGGGTTCGCCTCCCGTGGGTTCCGGGTCGCCGCGCTGATCGACGCCGACCCCGCGATGGCCGGGAAGCCGGTCGCCGGGATCCCCGTGCAGCACACCGACGAACTGGAGAAGATCATCCAGGACAACGGCGTGTCGATCGGCGTCATCGCCACGCCCGCGGGCGCCGCCCAGCAGGTCTGCGACCGGCTCGTGGCCGCCGGGGTCACCTCCATCCTGAACTTCGCGCCGACCGTGCTGTCCGTGCCGGACGGCGTCGACGTGCGCAAGGTCGACCTCTCCATCGAGCTGCAGATCCTCGCCTTCCACGAGCAGCGCAAGGCCGGCGAGGAGGCCGCGGCCGCTTCGGCCGTCGCCGCGAGCCGCGAGGACTCCACCGACCAGGGGCCCGACGGGGACGTACCCGCCGTGATGCCGGCATGAGCCTCCTCGTCGTCGGGCTGAGCCACCGCAGCGCTCCCGTCAGCGTCCTGGAGCGGGCCTCGCTGTCCGCGGACGCCCAGTTCAAGCTGCTGCAGGACACGGTCGCCGCCGAGCCGGCCGCCGAGGCCGCCGTCCTGGCCACCTGCAACCGCATCGAGCTCTACGCCGACGTGGACAAGTTCCACGCCGGTGTCGCCGAGCTGTCCACGCTGCTCGCCCAGCACAGCGGCGTCGGCCTCGAGGAGCTCACCCCCTATCTGTACGTCCACTACGAGGACCGGGCCGTCCACCATCTGTTCTCGGTGGCCTGCGGGCTGGATTCGATGGTCGTCGGCGAGGGGCAGATCCTCGGGCAGATCAAGGACTCGCTGGCCCGCGCGCAGGAGCTGCACACCGCGGGCCGGCTGCTGAACGACCTGTTCCAGCAGGCGCTCAGGGTCGGCAAGCGTGCCCACTCCGAGACCGGGATCGACCGCGCGGGGCAGTCCCTGGTCACCTTCGGCCTGGAGCAGCTGGCTCACGGCACCGACGTCCGGACCTGGGCGCACGGCAAGAAGGCGCTGGTCATCGGCGCCGGGTCGATGTCCTCGCTGGCCGCCGCCACACTGGCGCGCGCCGGGGTCGCCGAGATCGTCGTCGCCAACCGCACCCTCGACCGCGCCGAGCGGCTCGCGCAGCTGCTCGCCGAGCAGTACGGGACCCGGTCCGCCGAGGCGGACGGCACGGACGTCGTGGCCCGGGCGGTCGCGATGGAGTCGGTGCCCCAGGAGCTGACACGTGCCGACATCGCCGTCTCCTGTACCGGGGCGACGGGGCTGGTGCTGACGGCCGGGGCGATCGCGGCGGCGGTCGAGGGCCGTACCGGAGCGCCGGTCGTCCTCGACGAGGAGCAGCGGGCCGCGGACGTCGTCAGGCCGCTGCCGCCGACCTCCGTCGGCGCCGAGGAGAACTGTCCGCTGGACCTGGCGCAGGTCCAGCAGTCCGGCTTCTCCGTGATGGGCGAGGCCGCCGTGGCCGGCCTGGACGCCGCGACGCTGGAACAGCACGCCGCCTGGGTCGACAACGCCACCGTGGACCGTCGCACGGCCGCCCGGCGCAGCCCCGAGGCCGACGCCGAGCTGATCAGCGCGCTCGCCGCGACCGTCGCCACCGTCGGCCGCGTCCCCGAGCGGCGCAGGCCCGAACCGGTCGACGTGCCCGTACGGCCCGAGCCGGTGCTGTTCGTGCTGGACCTGGCGATGCCGCGGGACGTTGACGCCGCCGCGCACCGGCTCGCCGGGGTGCGGCTGGTGGACATCGAGTCGCTGGCCGAGGCCTCCGCGGACGCGCCGATGGCGTCGGACGTGGACCAGGTGCGGCGGATCGTCTCCGACGAGGTCGCCGCGTTCGGCGCCGCGCAGCGGGCCGCGCACATCACGCCGACCGTGGTCGCGCTGCGCGCCATGGCCGCCGACGTCGTCGCGGGCGAGATCGCCCGGCTCGACGGGCGGCTGCCCGGCCTGGACGACAAGCACCGCGCCGAGATCACGCAGACCGTGCGGCGGGTCGTCGACAAGCTGCTGCACGCGCCGACCGTCCGGGTCAAGCAGCTCGCGGCCGAGCCGGGCGGCGCCGGATACGCGGACGCCCTGCGGACCCTGTTCGACCTCGACCCCGAGACGGTGGCCTCCGTCTCGCGCGCCGAGGACAGCACCGAGAAGAACCCAGAGAACCGAGGGCCGGCATGAGTACCAAGGCACTGAGGCTGGGGACCAGGCGCAGCAAGCTCGCCATGGCCCAGTCGGGGCAGGTGGCGGACGCCGTGAGCCAGGTGACCGGCCGGCCCGTCGAGTTGGTCGAGATCACCACCTACGGCGATGTCTCCCGCGATCACCTCGCGCAGATCGGGGGCACTGGCGTCTTCGTCACCGCGCTGCGGGACGCGCTGCTCAGGGGCGAGGTCGACTTCGCGGTTCACTCGCTGAAGGACCTGCCGACCACGCAGCCGGAGGACCTGGTCCTGGCCGCCGTACCGGTGCGCGAGGACCCGAGGGACGTCATCGTCGCCCGGGACGCGCTGAAGTTCACCGACCTGCCGCGCGGGGCGCGCATCGGTACGGGTTCGCCGCGCCGGATGGCGCAGCTGAACGCGTACGCGCGCGGCCACGGGCTGGACATCGAGACGGTCCCCATACGCGGGAACGTCGACACGCGGATCCGGTACGTGCACGACGGTGAGCTGGACGCCGTGGTGCTGGCCGCCGCCGGACTGAACCGGATGGGTCGCGGTGACGAGGTGACCGACTTCCTGTCGGTCGACACGGTTTTGCCCGCCCCTGGCCAAGGGGCCCTGGCGATCGAGTGTGCGGCGGGTGCCGCGGACCTGATCGCGGCGCTCGGCGAGCTCGACGACCCGTTCACCCGGGCCGCCGTGACCGCCGAACGGTCACTGCTCGCCGCCCTGGAGGCCGGTTGCAGCGCCCCGGTGGGCGCGCTGGCCGACCTTTCCCCACCCTCGGCTCCGTTCGAGCGGGGGGACCCCCAGGCCGACCGGCAGATTGTCAAGGAAATGCGCCTGCGCGGCGTCGTCGGCACCACCGACGGCACCCGCTTGGTGCAGCTGTCCACCACCGGTCCCGTGCCCGAGGCGCACGACCGGGCAATGGCGCTCGGTCGCGAACTCGCCGCCGAGATGCTTGCCCAGGGCGCGGCCGGTCTGATGGGGGAGCGAGCACTGTGAGCCCCACCACCCTTCCCGCCGGCCTGGAACACGGGCACGTCACCTTCCTGGGTGCCGGACCCGGGGATCCGGGACTGCTGACTCTGCGCGCCGTGGAGGCGCTGGCGAACGCGGATGTCCTCGTCGCCGAGCACGAGGTGCTCGACGTCGTGCGGACGCACGCCAGGCCGGGCGTCGCCGTGGTGAACGCGGACCCCTCGGATCCGGTTCCGGGCACGGTCACACCCCACCCGGCGATCGTTGACGACACGTCAACAACCGCTGCGGTCCCCGCGGTGCGGGATGCCGCACATCTTGTCATGGAGGCCGCGCGAGGCGGCAGGCGGGTCGTCCGTGCGGTGTCCGGGGACCCGGGACTTGATACGTACGCGGCGGAGGAAATGCTCGCGTGCGCGGCGGCCGGTGTGCCGTTCGAGGTCGTCCCCGGGGTCGCGGCCGCCGTCGGCGTGCCGGCGTATGCCGGTGTGCCGCTGCGCGACGCGCAGGGCGCGGACGTCCGGTTCGTGGACGCCCGCAGCGCCTCGGACCGGTGCTGGACCGAGGTGGGCGCGTCGGACGGGACGGTCGTCGTGTCGACGACGCTCGACTCCGTCGCCGCCGCGGCCGGTGAGCTGGTGTCGGCCGGGCGCAAGCCCGACACGCCGATGACGGTGACGGTCGCCGGTACGACCACCCGGCAGCGGACGTGGACGGCGACCCTCGGCACGATCGCGCAGACGCTGAAGCAGGCGAAGGCGCTGCCCTCCCCGGAGGGGGGCCGGCCGGTGATAGCCGTGGTCGGTGAGCGTTCCGCCCCCGCCCAGCGCCACCAGCTCGCCTGGTTCGAGTCCAAGCCGCTGTTCGGCTGGAAGGTGCTCGTGCCGCGGACGAAGGAGCAGGCGGCGTCGCTCTCCGACCAGCTGCGGTCCTACGGTGCCGTACCGCACGAGGTGCCGACGATCGCCGTCGAGCCGCCGCGCACGCCCCAGCAGATGGAGCGTGCGGTCAAGGGGCTGGTGACGGGCCGTTACGAGTGGATCGCGTTCACCTCGGTGAACGCCGTCAAGGCCGTGCGGGAGAAGTTCGAGGAGTACGGGCTCGACGCGCGGGCCTTCGCCGGGATCAAGGTCGCCGCGGTCGGCGAGCAGACCGCCAAGGCGCTCATCGCCTTCGGCGTGAAGCCGGACCTGGTGCCGAGCGGCGAGCAGTCGGCGGCGGGGCTGCTGGAGGACTGGCCTCCGTACGACCCGGTCTTCGACCCCATCGACCGGGTGTTCCTGCCGCGGGCCGACATCGCGACCGAGACGCTGGTCGCCGGGCTGATCGAGCTGGGCTGGGAGGTCGACGACGTCACGGCCTACCGGACCGTGCGCGCCTCGCCGCCGCCGGCGGAGACGCGGGAGGCGATCAAGGGCGGTGGCTTCGACGCCGTGCTGTTCACGTCGTCGTCGACCGTGCGGAACCTGGTGGGTATCGCCGGCAAGCCGCACAACGTGACCGTGATCGCGTGCATCGGGCCCGCCACCGCCAAGACCGCCGAGGAGCACGGGCTCCGGGTGGACGTCATGGCTCCCGAGCCGAGCGTGCACAAGCTGGCGGAGGCGCTGGCGGAGTTCGGTCTGCGGCGGAGAGCCGCGGCGCTGGAGGCGGGCGATCAGGTGACGCGGCCGAGCGAGCGGCGGCCGGGGGCGCGGCGGCGTCGGGCGACATGAGGCGTTGAGGTGCGGCGGAGCGTCCCGCGGAAGCGGGACGCTCCGCCGCGCTGTTCACGCCGGTTCCACCGTGTGGCCGTGGCGCAGCAGGTTCGACGGGTCGTAGGTGGCCTTGTCCCGGCGGAGGCGTTCGTAGACGTCCGGGGTCCAGGCGCGGGCCCGGTCTGTCTCGTCGCCGGGGGTGCCGTGGATGTTGACCATGGTGCGGCCCGTGCCGTAGGGGGCCATGCCGGTGTAGAGGGCGCGGGTCGCCTCCTCCACGGCCTCGGCCGCCGGCGGGGCGGACACGATGCCGACCGAGTCCAGGACGTAGCGGGCGTCCCGCGAGCAGACGGCGTCCTCGAGGGGGGACGGGCGGGAGAGCGCCGCGCCCATGTGGCGCAGTTCCACCAGCAGCAGCGGGTAGTCGACGCCCGCCCCGGGGCCGGTCAGGTCGACGACGGTGCGGAGCGCTTCGGGCGGCAGGTCGCGGAGCAGCAGACAGCACTCGCGGGCCGGCAGGGGGTCCTGGGGCTCCAGGTGGATGCGGTCCAGCTCCGTGTGGTCCATCACCTCCACCGTGTCCACCTCGATCGGGACGGCCGCCCGCAGCGGGGCGATCACGGCCTCGCCCTCGGCCGGGTCGCCCGGCCAGGCCACGGCGACCCGGGCCCAGAAGCCACCGCGCAGGGGTTCGGGGACCTGCGGGATGGGGGGCAGCCGCAGGACGGTGAACGCGCTGCACATCTCGTCCGGCACGGTGCGCGTCCAGTCGGCCCAGGTGTGCAGCAGCGCCTCGGTGTGTTCGGCCCGGGTGTACAGGCCGCCGCCCAGGAGCTGCGGCAGCGGGAGCAGTTCGCAGGTCAGGGATGTCACCACGCCCACGTTGCCCTTGCCGCCGCGCAGGGCCCAGAACAGTTCCGGCTCGTGCTCGGGGTCGCTCTCGTGGAGGGTTCCGTCGGGGGTGACGACCTGGAAGGAGCGGACGAGGTCGGCCGAGTAGCCGTAGGCGCGGCCGAGCACCGGCAGTCCGCCGCCCAGCGTGTAGCCGATGACGCCCGCGTCCGTGGAGGTGCCGCTCAGGCCGGCCAGGCCGTGCGGCGCCCCCGCCGCCATGACGTGGCTCCACTTGGCCCCCGCGTCGACCGTCGCGGTTCGCCGTGCCGGGTCGACCCGTACGTCGGTCATCCGGGCGGTGCTGATCAGCAGGCCGTGGTCGATCGGGAAGTTGGCGCCGTGGCCGGTGGCCTGCACGGCGACCGGGGTGCCGGTGGCGCTCGCCCAGCGCAGCGCGGCCACGACGTCGTCGTCGCCCGTCGCGCAGACCACCACGTCGGGGGTGTGCAGGGCAGCCAGGTTGAAGCCGGTGACCTCCTCGGCGTAGCCGTCGTCGCCGGGACGCAGGACCGGGCCTCGGACGTCCGAGAGGGCGAACAGGGCGGGCGTGGGGTGAGTGGCGGTCATCGCGGCCTCCGTGGCGCGTCTGACGACGGAGGGACGGCGGCGGCTCGACCGGCCGGTGGGGAGGGTGGCCGCCGGGGTCCTTCGGGGTCTCGCGGATGCTCCTTCCAGCATGGCTCCGGGGGGCGGCGCCTGCATGCGGGGCGCCGACGGGGCGTCGGTAAGGGGGGCGGCGGGACGGGCGTAGCTTAGGTGCATGACGAAGTACGGATCCTTTCCCGGTACGCGTCCCCGGCGGCTGCGGACCACTCCCGTGATGCGGCGCATGGTCGCCGAGACCCGGCTGCATCCGGCCGACTTCATCCTGCCCGCGTTCGTCCGGGAGGGCGTGAGCGAGCCGGTGCCCATCGAGGCGATGCCGGGGGTCGTGCAGCACACCCGTGACAGCCTGAAGAAGGCCGCCCTGGAGGCGGTGGAGGCCGGGATCTCCGGGATCATGCTCTTCGGGGTGCCGGAGGAGGCGAAGAAGGACGCCGTCGGGACGGCCGGGACCGATCCGGACGGCATCCTCCAGGTCGCCCTGCGGGACGTGCGGGCCGAGGTGGGCGACGACCTGCTGGTCATGTCCGACCTGTGCCTGGACGAGTTCACCGACCACGGGCACTGCGGTGTGCTGGACGCGGACGGGCGGGTCGACAACGACGCGACCCTGGAGCGGTACGCCGAGATGGCGCAGGTCCAGGCCGACGCGGGCGCCCATGTGGTGGGGGCCAGCGGGATGATGGACGGCCAGATCGGCGTCACCCGCGACGCGCTCGACCAGATCGGGCGGGAGGACGTGTCGATCCTCGCCTACACCGCCAAGTACTCGTCCGCTTTCTACGGGCCCTTCCGGGAGGCCGTCGGGTCCTCGTTGAAGGGCGACCGCAAGACCTACCAGCAGGACCCGGCCAATGTGCGGGAGTCGCTGCGCGAGCTGGCCCTGGACCTGGAGGAGGGGGCCGACATGGTGATGGTGAAGCCGGCCGGCCCCTACCTCGACATCCTGGCGCGCGTCGCCGACTCCGTGGACGTGCCGGTCGTCGCCTACCAGATCTCCGGCGAGTACTCGATGGTCGAGGCCGCGGCCGAGAAGGGGTGGGTCGACCGGGACCGGGCGATCCTCGAGACGCTCACCGGGATCAAGCGGGCCGGGGCGCAGAACATCCTCACCTACTGGGCCACCGAGGCGGCCCGGAAGCTGCGGTGACCGGCGGGGCGGCCGTCGCCGGCTGAGGCGGGCCGGCGGGTCACCAGCTGAGGGCGTCCTCCATGTCCCGCTGCCAGTACGTCACCGTCAGCGAGCTGTCGTAGTGGACGCCCGCCGCCGGCAGGGTCGGAGTCGCAAGGGCGCCGCCGTCGCTGTGCGGGGTGGCGCCCTGGAAGCCGACGGTCAGCTTCTTCGCGGTCAGGCCGCCGTCGCCGCTGCCGTCCGCGGCCGACAGCAGCACACCCGCGTAGCCCGACTCGCCGGGCTCGAGGGTCGTCACCGCCTGCGGACGGGTCTCCTCGGCGGCGTGCGGCGCCCACTGCATCTCGTCGAAGCGCAGCACGGGGTGGTAGGTCAGGTCGCACGTCCTGCTGCCGGTGTTGGTGACCGTGATCAGCATGTGGTTCAGGGGCCGCGGGACCGGCTGCGCGGTCACCTTGGTGTTCGAGCCGTTGCACAGGACGCGGCCCGCCGGGGCGTTCGCGTCGTCGTCCTTCGCCGTGGCGGGGTCGCCCGGCTGCGCGGACGTGCCGCTCCGGGGCGTGCCGGACGTATTGCCCTCGGGCCCGGGGGTGCCCGTGGCCGAGCCGTCGGCGGCCGGCTGCCCGGGCTGCGGGGTGACCGTCGACGCGGCGGGGGCCGACGCGCCACCGTCCCGTGTGCCGGTGCCGGTGCCGGTGCCGGTGCCGGTGCCGTTGTCGCACGCCGTGAGCGAGAGGGCGGCGAGGGCGGCGACCGCGGGGACGAGCAGGCGGCCGGTGCGGCGGATACGCATGGGAAGGTCCTCTTCCGGTTGTTGAACGGTTTCTGAAAACAGGTGGTCCATGCACGCTGCTCGACCGGTCTGCGGGAGCGGCGTGTTTGGATGGCCACAGCTTGTGGGCAGCCCCGTCCCGGCCGCCACGACCGAGGGACGATCAGGGACGCTGGAACGCCCACACGGCTCTGGACAGGGGAAACGACCCGTCCCTGGAACGCCGGGACGGGACACGGGGACTGGTCACGGGGGGATCGAACGGTGTCTGCGACCGAGTTCGCGTCGCTGTTGCGGGAGTTGAAGGAGCGCTCCGGGCTGAGCTACGGGGCGCTCGCCAAACGGCTCCACATGAGTACGTCGACGCTGCACCGCTACTGCAACGGGGACGCCGTCCCCACGGACTACGCGCCCGTGGAGCGGCTGGCCCGGCTGTGCAAGGCCGCACCGCAGGAACTGGTGGAGCTGCACCGGCGGTGGGTGCTGGCGGATGCGGGGCGCGGGAGGAAGGGAGCCGCGGAGGCTCCGGCAGCGGGCGGAACGGGCGAACCGGGCGGGCCGGCGGCACCGATTGCGCAGGGTGGGCCGGTGGCACCCGCCGCGCAGGGCGGGTCGGCGGGGCCTGTTGCGCCGGGTGCGCCGGTCACGCCGGGGGGACCGGTCGCGCCGGTGGGATCGAGTGCGCCCGGGGGACCGGGGGCGGCGGGCGAACCGGCTGAAGCGGCTACGTCTGCCGAAGCGGCTGGGTCGGCCGATGACGCCGGGTCTGCCGAAGCCGCCGGGTCGGGCGATGCGGCCGGGCCGGACGCCGACCGGGTGCCGGGGCGCGGTGCGCGGCGGCGGCCGCTCCTCGTGGGGATCGCCGCGGCGACCGCCCTCGGCGCCGTCGCCCTCGCCCTGTCCCTGAGTCCGTCGGGGGGCGGTTCCGGTGAGGGCGACGACCGTACGGGGGCGGTGTCCGCGCAGGGCAGGCCCGGCGGGTCGGAGAAGACCTCGCCGTCCGCCTCGGCCTCCCCCTCCGGCTCCCCCTCTCCCTCTCCCTCCGCCTCGGCCCCCGGATCTCCGTCGCCGGCCGCCCCCGCCGCCTCGCCGTCGGGGGCCGGTTCGCCGTCGGCCGCCGCCGGGGGCGGTGCGGCGTCGGACAGCTCCACGCCTCCCCTCACCGTCCTCGTCCACCCCCATGCCTGGGAAAGCTCCTGTGCACAGCGGTATCTGATCAACCGGGAGCCGGGGCGGGTGGAGCCGCCGCCCGTCGAGCAGGAAGCGCCCGCGTGGGTGGCACGGCACGGTGCCGTCGCGTCCGGGGAACAGTTCCTGGAGCTGACCGTGCAGGGGACCGGGGACGAGACCGTCGTCGTGGGCGACCTGACCGTGCGAACGGTCCGCAAGGGTTCGCCGCTCGCCTGGAACGACTTCGCCATGGGCTATCCGGGCGTCGGCTGCGGAGGCGGCGTGCCCGAGCGCTACTTCACGGTCGCGCTCGACGCGGCGCGTCCGGCGCTGCTGCCGGAAGCCGGGAACGAGGACCTACCGTTCACCGTGAGCGAGTCCGACCCGGAGATCTACCACATCAGTGCCGACGCCTCCGCGTACGACGTGAGCTGGGTGCTGGAGCTGTCCTGGTCCAGTGGGTCGCGGCACGGAAAGCTGACCGTCGACGACGAGGGCAGGCCGTTCCGCACGAGCGGCAACAACGGCCGCCCCGCCTACGAGTTCCCGCTCGGCGGCTCGGCGTGGGGCCGGGCGGGGGCCTCTGCGAACCCCTGACCCGATGCGTGCGGGGCGGATCGCGACGGTCCCTCGTCGCGCAGGCCCTCACCGTCGCGGCAGGCCGTGAGGGCGAGGGCGGCGGCGAGGACGAGCGCGGCGGCGGCGAGGAGACGGACACGTTCGGGACGGGTGCGGCCGGTGCCGGGGTGTTCGGTGTGGGGGCGGCGAAGGGACATGGGAGCAGCCTGGCGGGTGTGCCCGCTGTGTGGCCACCGTGGGTGGGCAAGTCGGGACGCCGGTCCGGTCCCACCCTCTCCGACCAGCGCAAACGTCGTCCGGATGGGACGGCCCCTGGGACGCGGGTCCGGCCTCGGATCCTCGGAGCGGGGTCGTCCGTATCGCGGAAATGAAGGTGTAGGCGGCACTCATCTCTCTAGGCTGCGGGTGTCCGCCGACGAAGGAGCCGTGACATGACCGTTGCCCCCGCAGCCGCCGCGCCCCACGCCGCTTCCGTGCCCCCGCTCGCCGCGCGGACCTCGGTGATCGGTGGTTCTCCCGTACGGGACATCCTCGCCGTCACCGCCCGGCCCGAGGTGATCAACTTCGCGGGCGGGCTGCCGGCACCCGAGCTGTTCGACCGGGAGGGGGTGGCCGCCGCCTTCCGGCACGTGCTGGAGGAGATGCCCGGGCGCGCCCTGCAGTACGCCACCACCGAGGGCGAACCGGTGCTGCGCGAACGGCTCGCGGCGCGCACGGCGGCGCGGGGACTGCCGACCGACGCCGACGACCTCCTCGTCACCACCGGTTCGCAGCAGGCGCTGTCGCTGCTCGCCACGGCCCTCCTCGACCCCGGGGACACCGTCCTCGTCGAGGAGCCCTGCTACCTGGCGGCCCTCCAGGTGTTCGGACTCGCGGGCGCGCGGATCCTCGCCGTGCCCGGGGACGCGGACGGGCCGGATCCGCAGGCGCTGGCCGAGCTGGTCGTGCGCGAACGGCCCAAGCTGCTCTACACCGTCCCCACCTTCCAGAACCCGACCGGCCGCACCCTGCCGGCCGAGCGGCGCGCCGCCCTCGCCTCGGTCGCCGCCCGCCACGGCCTGTGGATCGTCGAGGACGACCCCTACGGGGAGCTCCGCTACGACGGGGAGCGCGTCCCCTGGATCGCGGCGCACCCCGAGGCGGCGGACCGGACCGTGCTCCTCGGTTCCTTCTCCAAGGTGATGGCCCCGGGGCTGCGGCTGGGCTGGCTGCGCGCTCCGGCCGGGCTGCGGCGCGCCTGCGCGGTCGCCAAACAGGCGGCCGACCTGCACACGCCGACCGTCAACCAGCTCGCCGCGGCCCGCTATCTGGCCGTGTCCGACCTGGACGCGCACGTGGCCCGGGTGGTCGCCGTCTACCGCGAGCGGCGCGACGCCCTGCTCGCCGGCCTTCCCGAGGCGCTGCCCGAGGGCTCGACCTGGAACCGGCCCGAGGGCGGCATGTTCCTGTGGGCGCGGCTGCCCGACGGCCACGACACCACCGCCCTGCTGCCGACGGTCGTCCGGCAGGACGTGGCGTACGTCCCCGGCGCGCCCTTCCACGCCGGCGACCCCGACCCGTCGACCCTGCGGCTGTGCTTCGTCACCCAGACCCCGGAGGAGATAGAGGAAGGGCTGCGCAGGCTGCGGCGGGGGCTCCTGGGGTAGCACGCGGGCGCCCTCTGCGTGCCGCCCGGCGGGGGAGCCCCGCAGCGCCGGGGCCTTGGGGGTCCTTGCACGTGCCGGCCTGGGCCGCGCGGCCCGGCAACGCGGCGAGGCGCGGCACCGGACCACGCGGCCTGATCAGGTGCTCATAGTGCGAGGACCCCTTACGGCAGCGCGGGTCGGCCCCTCGGACGGGCCGCGGGTCAGTCCCACCAGAAGGTCCACGTCGGTTCGCCGACGAGCTGCTCGGCGTAGGCCGCGAGGGTGCCGGGGCCCTGGAGGACGTTGTCCGGGCAGAACGCGAAGTGCTCGGCGGCGATCGGCTCCGCTTCGGCGCGGGTGGACGGCGGCGCGGCCACGGACACGACGAGGACGTCGAAGCCGAGGCCGACGACGCGTATGCCGAAGCGGTCCTCCCAGGAGCGCAGCACGGCACACAGACGTGCGGTGTCGTTGTCGTGGTTGAGCGGGCCCGACCAGCCGACCGCCGCCGGGACGTCCGCACTGCGGCGGGCGGGGACCAGGGCGAGGGTGGGCGCCTCGAACCAGGAGGGGCCCTTCTCCGCGAGCGCGTCGGCGATCCCGGCGGCGCGGGCGTCGGGGTCGGCGGTCAGAGCCGGGGCGGGGGCGAGGCCGGGCCACTCCTCGTCCCGCGCCGCGTACTCCTGCCAGTACTCGGCGAGGACCTCCGCGGCGTCGTGGTCCCCGGGGTAGGACATCTCACCGGGCATCAGCTCCCACTCCCCGGGCCCGCCCCGGTCACCGCCCAGGTCGACCAGGACCGGGAGCAGCCCGGCCCGGCTCGCCGGTCCGCCCAGCGCCCGCCAGTTGCCCGGTGCCGCCGAGCGGTCGGCGTGCCACAGCAGCGGCTCGTGCCACACTCCCTCGTCGGTCGTGTCGATCAGCCGGCCCGGCGGCAGCCGGAGGCCGAGGGAGCGGCCGCTGGGGTCGGTGGCCAGGGTGGGCAGCGGGTTGGGAAGAGTCGCCATGGCTCGGACTGTAGGGGCAGGCACTGACAGCGGGGCCCGGCCGCCCGCCGGGCGATGACGGCGGGGTCCGGCCGTCCCTCGGGCACCGACGGCGGAGCCCCGGCCGCCCTCGCGTGAGGATGACCGGGGCTCGCGGTGGTGCGGGGAGGGGGTGTCAGCCGAAGGCCTTCACCGCGTTCCAGTTGACGGACAGGACGACCTTGACCGACGTGGGCCCGCTGCTGACCGACCAGATGCTGCAACCCGGCGAGTTCGACGAGGAGGACCGGATCACCGCCTCCGAATTCGAGGAGGTCTGGGAGCGTGCCGTCGCCTACGAGGACGCCTCGTGACGATCGAGCACCGCGCCGGTGACCTCTTCGCCTCCCGGGACCTCGACGCCCTGGCCCACGGTTGCAACTGCGCCGGGGCCATGGGCCGGGGGATCGCGGTGGAGTTCAAACGGCGCTGGCCCGGGATGTACAGCGAGTACCGCACTCGGTGTCTCGACGGGCGCTTCACGCCGGGCGAGCTTTTCGTCTGGCAGGAGCCCGGGGTCACGCTCTACAACCTGGGCACGCAGCCGCACTGGCGCAGCCCGGCCGAGCCGGCCGCGGTCGACTCGGCCGTCCGGAAGATGATCGACCATGCCGAGAAGAACGGTGTCCGCACCATCGGGATGCCACAGATCGGCGCGGGACTGGGCCGCTTGCCATGGCCCGAGGTCGAGGACGTCATACGGGCCGCCCTCGGCTCGCGGAAGGTCACGATCGTCGTCCACAGCCTGTGAAGCGAAGGTGCCCCACCGAACGGTCTTCGGTGGGGCACCGCCATGTCCGGCATCGCCCGATCAGGACCCGATCGTTCCGAACAGCACGAACTCGTTGTACGGGAAGACCTTCCCCACCGAGCGGGGGAAGGGGAAGGAGTAGGTCTTCCTCACCGTGACGCCCGCCTTCTCGGCGTGGAAGCGCAGGGTCTCGAAGTCGACGAAGCGGACGTGGGTGGCGTCGGTCTTGTAGCCCGCCTCCTGGGGCGTGATCAGGACGACGGATCCGCCCGGCTTCACCAGCGGCAGGTACTGCTCCAGGATGTTCGCCGCCAGGTCCTCGTCCATGTGCTCCAGGACGTGCGCGCACAGCAGGCTGTCGAAGGAGCCGGGGCCGCAGTCGGGTGCCTCGGCCAGCTCGTCGGGGGTGTAGGCGGTCAGTCCGCGTTCGCGACAGGTCTCCACCGAGTGGGCGTTGTGGTCGACCCCGACACTGCTCGGATCGCAGTTCAGCAGGTTCCGGCCGATGCCGCAGCCCACGTCGATGACCCTGCCCAGCCGCAGGCGCTGCAGATTCCACCGGTAGGGGGCCTGGGTGGGGAGCAACCGCTTGATCCCCGACTTCTCCAGACGGGTCAGCCGATGGGTGTAGTCCGAAGACTCCGTGCTTGCCGAGCGAGTGCTGTCCTGGTTGTCGGACACTGAGACGACCGCCGTTCTCCTGCGCTTGTGGTGGGGGATAACGAAAGCGCGGAGCGGGGGTGGGAACGGAGTGGATCCGGCTGCGCCCGTCGAGTCCCACGTCCAGTCTGCCGCGCCATGTGATCGAGGTCTCAAGGCTATGACACGATCGCGGGCCTTGGTGATCGGTGGCGGGAAAATGTCTGATAGCGGTTTCCGGCCCCGTGATGACATGATCACGTGCAGTTCCGATCACGTGGTCCAGGACACGGGGGTGTTCGTATGCGACGGTCCAGCCGGTTCAAGGCTCTGGTGCCCGTCGGTGTGGCGTTGACGCTGCTCACGGCCTGCTCGGGCGGCGGTTCGGGAGGTGGCGGGGGCGGCTCCTCGCCGTCCGCCTCGCCGACGGCCGGGGGAGGGCCGGCCGGCCCGTCCGCCACGCCCGCCCCCGTCCCCCACGACCCGCCGCTGAAGTTCGCGGACGATCGCTTCGACGTCGCCGGCGGGAGCGGGCAGGGCGCCTGGAAGACGCGGCTCGACGGAAGGACCGCTTACGCCGTGTCGGAGGGGGAGGTCAAGGCCGTCAGCGTGGTCGACGGGGCGCTGATGTGGAGCGTCGAGCCGCAGGGGCGGCCGGGGGAGAGCCGCGGCGGCGGGGCCGTGCCGACGCCCCGGCCGACGATCGTCGAGATCGACGGGCAGCGGGTGGTGCTGGCCGCGTTCGCCGTCGTGGAGCCGGGTTCCGGTACCGCCCCCGAGCGAGCCCTCGTGGAACTGACCGCGCTGGCCGCCGACTCCGGCAAGCGGCTGTGGACGACGACCGTGCAGCGGCCCGCGGGGCAGGAGGACGGTGATCTCGCGCTCGTGGGCGCCGACCCCACCACGGCGGTTCTGCGGCTCGGGGAGGACACGGACGCCGTCACCCTCGGCATCGACCTGCGGACGCGGAGGACGGCCTGGACGGCGAAGGGCCTCATCGCGCAGTTCGTCGACGCGGGCGTCGTCGTCGGACGTACCGGCGGCAACGGCGAGGCCGGCGGCGGGCGCGGCGTCGAGGGGTACCGGCTCACCGACGGCACCAAGGCGTGGACGTACGCGAGCGGGCTCGTCGAGGCCGCCGTGCAGCCGGTGGGCGGCGGCCTGTTCACCGTGCGCAAGAACCCGGTCGACGGGGACGACGTCGAGGCGCTCGTCGCGTCGTCCACCGGGCGGCCGCCCGCCACGCTCACGCCCGCCACCCAGGCGGAGTTGAGCACTGTCGGGGGCCTGACCTGCGTGTACGACGAGCGCGCCACGGTCGTCTGCGGCGGGTCGAAGAGCCTGAAGAAGCGGGTGTTCGCCCTCGACAGCAAGACGTTCCGGCAACTGTGGACGATCGAGGAGGCCGCGGGCGGCCGGCTGGTGCCGGAGGTCTCCACGGCCTGGCACGGGGCCGTCTACGGAGACACGGACAACGGTCCCGTCGTCCTCGACGCCCGCACCGGCAAGGACAAGTCGACGGCGCCGGGCATCGCACCGGTCCAGGTGAACGAGTACGCCGGACTGAGCGTGGCGGCCTCGGTCGGCACGGTCGAGGCGCACCGCGCGATCGGCTGAACCGGGCCGTGGCGGTCAGCCGCCGCGCCCGCCGCGCCGGCCCCGCCACCACCGGGTCGACCAGATGCCCAGGCCGATGAGCGGAAGCACGACGACGGCCGGGAGGGCCACCCCGGCGGCGCCGATCAACAGCGTGTTCAGCAGTGCCTCGCCGAGCGTGGGGTCGTCCGTGCCGCCCAAGCGTCGCTCCCCGCACCCGTGTTCCGACGTGTCTGTCGACGGGAGAGATGCCGGACGCGAGCCGTCGGTTGCGCGTCCGGCCGACGCGTCAGAGCTTCTCGGGGGTCCGGATGCCCAGCAGCGCCATGCCCCGGTGGAGGGTGCGGGCCGTCAGGCCCACCAGGAAGAGACGGTGCTCCCGCTGCTCCGGGGTGTCCGCCTTCAGGACCGGGCACTGGTCGTAGAAGGACGTGAGCAGCGAGGCCAGCTGGTACAGGTACGCCGCGAGCTTGTGGGGCTCGTAACCCGCCGCGACCTCCAGGACCGTCTCGCCGAACTGGTCGAGGTGCAGGCCGAGGGCGCGCTCCGCCGGGGCCAGGGCCAGCTCCGGGTGGGCGACCGGGACGGCCCCCTCGGACTTGCGCAGGATCGACTGGACACGGGCGTACGCGTACTGGAGGTAGACGGACGTGTCGCCGTTCAGCGAGACCATCTGGTCCAGGTCGAACTTGTAGTCCCGGACTGCGGAGGTCGACAGGTCGGCGTACTTCACCGCGCCGATGCCGACGTACCGGCCGTTCTCGACGACCTCCTCGTCGGTCAGACCCACCTTCTCGCGCTTCTCCCCGACGACGGCCGTCGCCCGCTCGACCGCCTCGTCGAGCAGGTCGACCAGCTTCACCGTCTCGCCCTCACGGGTCTTGAACGGCTTGCCGTCCTTGCCGAGGACCGTGCCGAAGGCGAGCTGGTGCGCCGTGACGTCGTCGTTGAGCCAGCCGGCCCGGCGAGCGGTCTCGAAGACCATCTTGAAGTGCAGGGACTGGCGGGCGTCGACGACGTAGAGGAGCGTATTCGCCTTGAGGTTGAAGACGCGGTCGCGGATGGCGGACAGGTCGGTGGCCGCGTAGCCGTAGCCGCCGTCCGACTTCTGGACGATCAGCGGGACCGGGTTGCCGTCGGGGCCCTTGATGTCGTCGAAGAAGACGCACAGGGCGCCCTCCGAGCGGACGGCGACGCCCGACTCCTCCAGGAGGCGGCAGGTCTCGGCCAGCATGTCGTTGTATCCGGACTCGCCGACGATGTCGGCGTCGCGGATCTCCATGTCCAGCTTCTCGAAGACGGAGAAGAAGTAGATCTTCGACTCGTCGACGAACTTCTGCCACGTGGCGAGCGTGTGCGGGTCGCCGGCCTGGAGGTCGACGACCCGGCGCCGGGCCCTGGTCTTGAACTCCTCGTCGGAGTCGAACAGCTTGCGCGCGGCCTTGTAGAGACGGTCGAGGTTCGACATCGCCTCCTCGCCGCTGACCTGGGACTCCTTGTGGTCCAGCTCGTGCGGGTGCTCGTCCAGGTACTGGATGAGCATGCCGAACTGGGTGCCCCAGTCGCCGATGTGGTGCCGGCGGACCACCGTCTCGCCGGCGAACTCCAGGAGCTGCACCAGTGCGTCGCCGATCACGGCGGACCGCAGGTGGCCGACGTGCATCTCCTTCGCCACGTTCGGCTGGGCGTAGTCGATGACCGTCGTGCCGGGCCGCTCGGCGTGCGGCACGCCGAGCCGGCCCGTGTCGTCGGCGTAGCGGGCGGCCAGGTTCCTGGTGATCGCCGTGTCCGTGACGGTGATGTTGAGGAAGCCGGGGCCCGAGACCTCGATGTCCCCGATCACGTCACCGGTGACGACCTGGGAGACGACCCGCGTCGCCAGCTCCCGCGGGTTCGCCTTCGCCTTCTTGGCCAGCGCGAGGATCCCGTTGGCCTGGAAGTCGGCCCGGTCGCTGCGTCGCAGCAGCGGGTCCGCGTCGGAGGCCTCCGGCAGGGTGGCCGAGAGGGCGGACGCGAGGTGCTGCTGGACGGAGTCGCTGAGGGACGTGACCGAGGCCATAGGAGTGGGTGCCGTTCTCCTCGTGGGGCTGGTGGACCCGGCCAGTATCCCACGGGGGGCAAAGCGGTTTTCCGGCCTTGCGGCCGGGCGTCACGTGTGGGAGCCGTGCTCCCGGCGACGGCCGCGGTGGCGCAGCAGGACGAGCGCGCCGCCCGCGAGGGTGAGCCCGGCCGCCGTGGTCGCGGCGGTGGTGAACGGGCCGGCGCCGGACTCGGCGAGCTGCCCGCCGGTGCCCTGCGGGGTGACGCCCGAGCCGCCGCCGGTGGTGACCGGCGCCGCCGTCGGGGACGTCGTGGACGACGCCGTGACCGTCGGAGTCGGCGTCGGCGTCGGCTTCACGCTGGGCTTCGACGTCGCGGTCGGTGTGGGCCTGGGGCTGGGCGTCGACGTCTTGGCTATCTCGAGGACGAGGTCGGCACGGTTGTTCGCCTGGTTCGGGTCGAGCGGGGCGCTGTCGTACACCGCGCCCGGCACGCGGTAGGTGGTGCCCGCGGCCTTCGCCGGGAACTGCCAGGTGAAGGGCATGGTGAGGGTGGCGCCCGGGGCCAGGTCCTTCAGCACGTCGCAGATGAGGGTGCCCGGGTCGGCCCAGCAGATGTCGGTGTCCCAGCCCCCGGGCCAGTAGTCGAAGCCCGGGTAGAAGGACAGGGCCTCGAGCCTGACGGGGCCCGGGCCGCGGTTGGTCACCACGAACTCCGTCCGCACCGTCTGGCCGGGCTTCACGGGGCCCGAGGGGGCCTTCCACTCGACGGCCAGGTCGGCGGGCTGCCTGACCTCGACCACGTCCGTCGCGGTGTTGTTCTCGGGCTTGGTGTCGACCGCGTCGCCGATGTCGGCGGTGGTGGTGAACGTCAGCTTCGTTCCCGGCGCCACGTCCTTGCCGACCTTGACCAGCACGTACGCCGACACCAGGTCGGTGCCCCCGCCGGCCGCCACGCACCGCACGGTCCGGCCGTCGGCGGACGGCGTGCAGTCGCCGTTGGACGCGTCGTCGGACGTCCTGAGGTAGGTGACGCCCTGGGGCAGCGCCAGCGTGAGGGCCGGCTGCGCCACCTTGCCCGTGGTGGTGTCGGCGATCGCCCGCACGCCGAGCGTCTGGCCCGGTGCGGTGATCGGGGCGTCGAGGTACTGCCTCGCCTCCACGTCGACCGGGTCGGCGGCGGGCACCGCGTGCGCCCCCGCCGTCGTGGCGGCCAGCAGTGACAGCGCGGCCGTTCCCGTTCCGGCGGTGAGGCGTCCCCAACGTCGGCGCATGTGGCATTCCCCCTGTGGTCTGGATGGTCGGATGTGGGAGCCGCCGGACGGCGGTCAGTGCGAGCCGTGCTCCCGGCGGCGAGTCCGCTTCCGCGCGGCGAGCAGTGCGCCGCCCGCGAGGGTCAGCGCCGCCGCGGTGGCCGCGACGGCGATGACGGGGCCGCCGCCGGACTCGGCGAGCCGCCCGCCGGTGCCCTGCGGCGTGACGCCCGAGCCGCCGGTGACCGGTGCCGCGGTGGGCGACGGCGTGGCGGACGCCGTGGCCGTCGGCTTCGGGGTCGGCTCGGCGGTGGGCTTCGGGGCGGGCGCGGGCGCCTCGGTGACCTCGAGGAACAGTTCGGCGCGGTCGTTGTCGGTGCCCGGGTCCAGAACGGACTCGTAGAGGGTGGTGCGCACCCGGAAGGTCTTGCCGGCCGACTTCTTCGGGAACGTCCAGCTCAGGGCGAACGCGTGACTCTCGCCCGGCGCCAGTTGCTTCGGCGTCTCGCAGACGAGCGTGCCCGGGTCCGCCCAGCACGAAGAGGGCGCCGACGGCCACGTACCGAAGGCCGTCGAGTCGATCGACATCCCCGCGGCCTGACCGGCGGCGACGGTCCCCGGCCCGTGGTTGGTGACCACGAGCTCCGTCACGACGGTCTCGCCCGCCTTCACGGACACGGTCGACGGCTTCCAGGAGATGCCGACGTCCGGGCCGGTCCCGGCCGTGACGGACGCCGTGGCCGTGTTGTCCCCCGGCTTGGTGTCCACCACGTCACCGATGTCGGTGGTCGCCGTGATCGAGAAGGCGGTGCCCGGTGCCACGCCCTTGTCGACCGTGATCCCGAGCTGCTCCCAGACGTGCCGGTGCGGGGCGTCGAGGGAACGGCAGGTGACGCTGCGCCCGTTCGCGGAGGGGAGGCACCGCTGGTACTCGAGGTCGTTCGGGTCGGTGGGGCGCCGGTAGGTGAGCCCGACCGGCAGGGTGATCGTCGCGGCCAGCTTCGGGACGGTGCCGGCGACCACTTCCGTCGTCAGGTTCAGCTGGAAGGTCCGTCCCGGGGCCAGCGTGGTCGGCTCCGGCCGCAGCTTGGTCACGGCGTCGGCCTCGGCGGGGGCCGCGGGCGGCGCGGGTGCGGCGGGCGGCGCGGGGGCCGCGGGCGCGGCGGGCGGCGCCGGTGCGGCGGGGGCCGCGGGATCTGCGGGGGCCGCCGGTGCGGCCGGATCCGCCTGCGCGGCGGGTGGCGCCGGTGCGGCGGGTGCGGCGGGATCCGCCTGTGCCACCTGTGCCGTGGACACCGTGAGCGCGCCGAGCAGCAGTAAGGCCGCCCCCGCCCCCGTCGTCATGCGTCTCGGTCCGCCCCGCGTGCCCCGCATGTCCCCACACCCTTCCCCCGGCCGGTCCGGCGAACAGTTCGACAGCCCTGGGTCGCGAACGGTTGTACGGCACACCGCAGGAAGTCGTTTTCGTTGTTGGGGGCCGGGCTGGGACAATGGGTGCGCCGGCCGTGTGACCGTACCGGCTGCCGCCTGAGAACTTCCAGAAAAAAGAGGACGTGCCGATCGTGGCTCAGAGCACCGAGACCACCGACTGGGTCTCCCGTTTCGCGGATGAGGTCATCGAGGAGTCGGAGCGTCGGGCCCCGGGCAAACCGGTCGTCGTCGCCTCCGGTCTCTCCCCGTCCGGCCCCATCCACCTGGGCAACCTGCGCGAGGTCATGACGCCGCACCTGGTCGCCGACGAGATCCGGCGCCGCGGGTACCAGGTCCGGCACCTGATCTCCTGGGACGACTACGACCGCTACCGCAAGGTCCCGGCCGGCATCGCCGGGGTCGACGAGTCCTGGTCCGAGCACATCGGCAAGCCGCTGACCTCCGTCCCGGCACCGGCGGGCTCCCCGCACGCCAACTGGGCCGAGCACTTCAAGGCCGCCATGGTCGCCTCGCTCGCCGAACTGGGCGTCGAGTTCGACGGGATCAGCCAGACCCGGCAGTACACCTCCGGCGTGTACCGCGAGCAGATCCTGCACGCCATGCGGCACCGCGCCGACATCGACGCCGTCCTCGCCCAGTACCGGACGAAGAAGGCGCCCGCGAAGAAGCAGCAGCAGAAGCCGGTCGACGAGGCGGAGCTGGAGGCCGCCGAGGGCTCGGGCGCCGCGTCCGAGGACGACGGCAGCTCCGGCGCCGCCGGCTACTTCCCGTACAAGCCGTACTGCGGCAACTGCGAGAAGGACCTCACCTCCGTCACCTCCTACGACGACGCCTCCACCGAGCTGACCTACACCTGCACCTCGTGCGGGTTCGGCGAGACCGTCCGGCTGAACGAGTTCAACCGCGGCAAGCTCGTCTGGAAGGTCGACTGGCCGATGCGGTGGGCGTACGAGGGCGTCGTCTTCGAGCCGAGCGGCGTCGACCACTCCTCGCCGGGCTCGTCCTTCCAGGTCGGCGGCCAGATCGTCGGGATCTTCGGCGGCAGTCAGCCGATCGGCCCCATGTACGCGTTCGTCGGCATCAGCGGCATGGCCAAGATGTCGTCGTCGCGGGGCGGTGTGCCCACCCCGGCCGACGCGCTGAAGATCATGGAGCCGCAGCTCCTGCGCTGGCTGTACGCCCGCCGGCGGCCCAACCAGTCCTTCAAGATCGCCTTCGACCAGGAGATCCAGCGTCTCTACGACGAGTGGGACAAGCTCGACGCGAAGGTCGCCGACGGCACCGCGCTGCCGGCGGACGTGGCCGCCCACTCCCGTGCGGTGCGGACGGCCGCCGGCGATCTGCCGAGGACCGAGCGGCCGTTGCCGTACCGGACCCTCGCCTCCGTCGCCGACATCACCGCCGGACACCAGGACCAGGCGCTGCGCATCCTCAGCGAACTCGACCCGGACAACCCGCTCGGCACCCTGGACGAGGCCCGGCCGCGGTACGACAAGGCCGAGGCCTGGATCAACACGCACGTGCCCGCCGACCAGCGGACCATCGTGCGCGACGAACCCGATGCCGAGCTGCTGAAGTCCCTCGACGAGGACTCACGCCAGTCGCTGCGGCTGCTGCTCGACGGACTCGCCGACCACTGGTCGCTCGACGGGCTGACCCACCTGGTCTACGGCGTGCCGAAGGTGCAGGCCGGGTTCTCGGCGGACGCCACTCCCAAGGAGCTGCCGCCGGAGATCAAGACCGCCCAGCGGACGTTCTTCGCCCTGCTGTACCACCTGCTCGTCGGCCGTGACACCGGTCCGCGGCTGCCCACGCTGCTGCTGGCGGTGGGACAGGAGCGGGTGCGGGCCCTGCTGGGCGAGTAAGAGCTGCGAACACAAGGGGAGGCCGATCAGCTCACGGCGTCCGGTGCGTGCGGTCGCAAGGCGCCGGAAGTTCCTCGTGGCGGAGCCACCAGGGGCTTCCGGCAACGCGACGAGCGTGCGTGCCGGGCGTCGCGAGCCGGGCTCCCCTTCTGGTCGGAGCTCTGAGGGGCCCGTGCGCGAGAACCGCCCGGACCGCCGGCGGACGGACGGGAGGCCCCCTCCTCGGAGGGGGCCTCCCGTCTGTGCCGTCGTGCGTTCCTACGCGATGTGGTCCTCTTCCAGCTCCGCCGAATGCCGCTGCTGGAAACGTTCCGCCAGGGTCTTCAGCTCGCTCGGGCTGAGCGTCGTGCCATACGTCGTCTGGATGTTGTCACCGAGGACGCGGGGCGTCGGGTAGCTGCCGTCGATCGACTGACGGAACACCTGGTAGTACGCCTCCTCGTCCGGCTCCGGGGAGCCGCCGCCCTCGCCCAGCTCACGGGTGCGGCCCGGGCTCACCGGGATGGGGAAGCTGCCCGTCTCCTCCGGGGAGGGTTCCTGCGCCGGAGGCTCCTCGTCGTACTGGTCGCGGTACTGCTCCGCCTGCTGCTGCTCGGCGTACCACTGCTCGTACTGTTCCTGCGGGTCGTAGTTCGGGTCGTAGCCGCCCTGGTACCGGACCTCGTGCGGGGTCGCCGAGAACCAGGGGCTCTGCTCCGGCTCGGGCTCGTCCACCGGCTGACCGGCACCGGTCTTCGGGCTCCCGGCGGGTGCGGGGCGCTGCTCGGCGGGGGGCGCCGCCTGCCGCGGGACGGAGGCCGCCCCCGCGGGACGGTGACCCGCGGCGAGGGCGGGTGTTCCGGCTGCCGGAGCCTCGACCGGAGCCGGCTCCGGCCGCTGGGGCGCCGGAGGCAGCAGCGCCGGCTCGATGCCCGCCGCCGCCAGACCCGCCGGGGCCGTCTCGGCCAGGGGCACGCCGTAGCGGGCGAGCCGCAGCGGCATCAGGGACTCCACCGGAGCCTTGCGCCGCCAGGCGCGGCCGAAGCG
>NZ_JBVIAY010000038.1:0-38463 GCF_055573695.1 Streptomyces sp. NPDC030143 | reverse complement strand
AGAGTGTGCGGCATGGTGCGGGCTGCGTCCGCGATGACGGCCGCGTCCTTGGCGTCGGTCTTGGCCTCGCCGGGGTAGAGGTCGGCGATCCGACGTATCGCCAGGCCAGGCAGGTAGGCGACCAGGCAGCCTGCGTCGCGGGCGACGGTCAGTGGCAGGGCGCCGATGGAGGCGGGCTGGTCCACGATCACCAGGACGGTGCCGAACTTGTCCCGGAGCTTGTCGAACACCGCGCGCAGCTTCGGTTCGCTGTTGGGCAGTTGCTTGTCGAAGACCTTTTTGCCGGCCGGGGTCAGCCCGTGGCCGTGATGTGTGCTCTTGCCGACGTCCAGGCCAAGGAAGACACCCACTGCGTCGATGTCGACCACCATGCCCCCACGTGTCTCGATGCGATGCCGGCCTCGGCGTCGGGGCCGTTCACGCGCATCCACGTTATGCAGACCTGCCGCCTACGAACGGCTGGGCATTGCGCCCGGCCAGGCGGTGGTCGGGCCTCTGATCAGCGTCTCCGACGGCACCCCTCGGGCCCGGTGACACCACCCCCCAGGTCATCCGTTCGACAGGGGGCAACAGTCATGCCGGGCCCGGAGGTCAGCGGTCCCCTTGCAGGACCGCGAAGAAGATAACGGGGTAGTGCTCCTGGTGGCGGGTCGGGTGGTGGCTGGGGAGCGGCGGAGAGGGATGACGTACCCCAGCCGAGGAAGGCGTCCTCGTCGCCAGGGCAGAAGCGCCTTGTCGCTCGCTCGAGGTCGACAGGGCCCGACTCGTGACTCCTGCCCAGTCCAGGCGCTCGCGCTCAGCGGCGGATGACACGCACCCTGCGCAGCCCCATCGCGCAGGCTCCGCAGAAGGCTCCCCAGGCGGCGTTGACGAGGAAGAGCGGGACGATCGCCTGGGGCTGGGCCAGGGGGCCCTGGAGTTTTCCGGTCAGGAGTGGGGAGAGGGCCGCGCTGAGGATCAGGGCGGCCAATGCGTACGCCACGCCGGTGACCACGAGGGTCATGAGCGGGTCGCGTACGCGGCTGAGACCGGCCGCGAGGATCCAGGTCAGTGTGATGGCCAGGGTGAGGAGCACCGGGGTCAGGGGTTTCCCGAGAGCGTCGCTCCAGCCGGCGATGGAGAACAGGGGCCGGACGAGCGCGACAGCGGTCAGGGCGGCTACCAGCGGCCGGTTCACGCCGCGCAGGCGCTGGACGATCGGGAGAGGGGGATCTGCGTTCACGGCTTCATCGTCGGGGAAGGGATACCGCCCGGGCGTCGGTCTGCGGCGGGCAGGTGCCGTACCCCATGGGTTGTGGCCCGACGGGGGTGCGTACCACGGTGGTTGCGAGGCGGGGCCCGCGCGATTCCGCCACGCGGAGGAGGGCGCCGGGGTCACGGCCGCTTACGCTGACGGCATGGCCCTCGGTGCTGTCTCACGTCTCCGGCCGCGCCCTCCGCGCGGCCGTGCGGCGGATGCCGCCCTGGCCTGTGGGGTCTTCGTGCCGGTGGCGGTGGGCAGTCTGAGGTCGCTCATCGGTGAGCGGGAGGAGTCCTGGTCGGCGACCGTCGTCGGCTGGACACTGATCGTCGCCGCCTGCGCGGCCCTGTACCTGTGCCGCCGCCGTCCCGTGGCCGTCGCCGCGTTCGTGCTGGCCGCCACGGCCGCCTACTACCTCGTCAGCGTCTACGACGGTCCTCTCATGGTCGCGTTCGTCGTCGCGCTCTACGTGGTCGCCGCCCGGGGACACCTCCAGGCGGCCGTCGCTCTGGCGGCGCTGACCGTGATCGCGACCGGCATCGGCACACTCGCGGGAAACCACGACGTGAACGGTGTCGCCGTGTTCATGCTGACGGGATGGCTGGTCGGAGTGGTCGCACTGGGCTCGGTGCGGCACAACCGCCTGGCCCTCGCCCGGGAGAGCGAGGAGCGCGCCGCGACTGAGGAGCGGCTGCGTATCGCACGTGAACTGCATGATGTCGTGGGCCATCACCTCTCGCTCATCAACGTCCAGTCCGCCGCTGCCCTGCGCCGTCTGCGCAAGAACCCGGACAACGGCGCACAGAGCGCGCAGGACGCGCTGGGAGCGATCAAGGACACCAGCCGGGACGCCCTGCGGGAGCTGCGGGCGACCCTCGGGGTGCTGCGGCAGGTCGACGAGAGGGCGCCCGTCGCGCCCACGGCCGGACTGGACCGTCTCGGCGAGCTGGTGGCATCCGCACGGCTCGCCGGACTCGACGTCCGTGTGCGGTTCAGCGGCGAGCGGGAGCAGTTGCCCACCGAGGTGGACCTGGCCGCGTACCGCATCGTTCAGGAGTCGCTCACCAACGTGAGCCGCCACGCCCATGCGACAGTCGTCACCGTCGGCATCCATCGCGAGGCGCGGCAGGTCACGGTCGAGGTCACCGACAACGGGCAGGGGCCGGCGGTCGCGAACGGCGCAGCGCCGGGCAACGGCATTCGCGGGATGCGCGAGCGGGCCCACGCGCTGGGTGGCGAACTGACCGCGGGGCCCGGGCCGGGCGGCGGATTCACCGTACGGGGCTGGATTCCCTGCACGAACACCTCTACGAACGGAGCGCGTTCCCCTTCATGAACCGGGCCGTGATCAAGATTCTTCTGGCGGACGACCAGCGCCTGGTACGTGCCGGGTTCCGTTCGATCCTCGAGGACGAGGACGACTTCGAGGTGGTCGGTGAGGCGGGCGACGGCGAGCAGGCCGTGGCCTCCTGCCGCACCCTGCGCCCCGATGTGGTGCTCATGGACATCCGCATGCCCGGCGTCGACGGCCTTCAGGCGACCCGGCAGATCGCCGGTGATCCACGCCTGGACGGCATCAAGGTGGTCATCCTGACCACCTTCGACCTGGACGACTACGTGTACGGCGCGCTGCGCGCCGGCGCCACCGGCTTCCTCGTCAAGGACACCGAGCCGGAGGAACTGGTGCACGCCGTACGGGTGGCGGCGCGTGGCGACGCGCTGATCAGCCCCTCCGTCACACGCCGGTTGATCGCGGAGTTCGCCGTACGGGTCGAGGCACCGGAGCCCGGCCCGCGCCTCAAGGCCCTCACCGACCGCGAGCGGGAGGTGATGGAACTGGTCGCCGCCGGCCTGACCAACGACGAGATCGCCGCCCGCCTCGTCCTCAGCCCTGCGACGGCCAAGACCCACGTCAGCCGCATCATGACCAAAGTGGGCGCCCGTGACCGTTCCCAACTGGTGGTCCTGGCGTACGAGTCCGGCATGGTCCGCCCGGGCTGGCTGAACGGTCGGCCACCACCGGCATAGCCGGTCGGCCACCACTGGTAGAGCCGGAACGCGGCGGCGTACAACCCACCAGCGGTGTAAGCCGGGCGCCGAGACCGCAACCGGCGGGGTAGGCAGGTGTCCGCCGCAGGCCGATGCGCCGTGGCATGCCGCAGCCGGACCCTGCGGGACATGAGTACACGCTCCCCTGTCCACCCGCCTTCCGCCAAGGCCCCGGCCGCCCTCGTCGGCCTCCTCGCCGGCGGCGCCGCCGGTTTCCTGGTGACCGAGACCGTGGGCGCCTTCTCCGCCTTCGTACTCGGCCGCGCCCTCGACGTGGCCGCCACCGGCGGCGTGCTGCTGGCCGCATTTGTCGCCGTGCCGTTGATCTGCGCCGTGCTCGGTGCGGTCATAGCCGTCCGCCGCGCCGAGCAGAACCGCCGCTCGCACCACCGAGGCCGGTGAAAGCCATGTCACCAGCACGCGACATGATCGCGATCACCGGTCCCACCACCGACCGGGCGGGTGTCTTCGGACGTCTGGCCCTGTGGTCCCAGCGCCACCGCTGGAGCGCTCTGCTCCTGTGGATCCTCGCCGTCGCGGTCATCGCCGTCGGTGCCCGGAGCGCGGGCAGCGCCTACCGCAACGACTTCACCCTGCCCGGCACCGACTCCCAGGCCGCCGCCGACCTGTTGAAGCGGCACGGCTCCGCGCAGGCGGGCGGCAGTGTCCAGATCGTCTTCCAGGACAGGGACGGACTGAGCGGTGATCGCCCGGCCATCGTGCGGACCCTCGACCGGGTGCGCGGCCTGCCCGGCGTCGCCGACGTCCGCAGCCCCTACGCGGACGCCAACGCAGTCTCCGAGGACGGCACCATCGGCTATGCCACCGTCATCCTGGACGCCAAGGCCGAGGACGTCCCCGAAGAGGACGTCGCGCGGATCGTCGACACTGCCAAGTCGGCCGCCCAGGACGGACTGCGGGTCGAGGTCGGCGGGGACGCGGTGCGCGGCGCCGAGGAGGAGAGCGGCGGGGGCGCCGAAGGCGCGGGCATGCTCGCCGCCCTGGTCATCCTCGTACTGCTCTTCGGATCGGTGGTGGCTGCCGCGCTGCCGCTGGTCACCGCGCTCTTCGCGGTCGGCGGCGCGATCGGCCTGATCACGCTGGCCTCTCACGTCTTCACCGTCGCCGACTTCACTCCGCCGATCATGATGCTGGTCGGCCTCGGCGTCGGCGTCGACTACGCGCTGCTGATCTTCTACCGCTACCGGTACGAACTCACCCGCGGCGCGGACCGGCAGACCGCCACCCGAACCGCCCTGGATGCCGCGGGCCGTACGGTTTTCTTCGCCGGGTGCACCGTCATCATCGCCCTGTTCGGCCTGGTCGCCCTGGGCCTCGGCTCCCTCCAGGGGGTGGCCGTCGCCGTCGCGCTGACCGTCCTGGTCACCATGGCCGCCTCGCTGACCCTGCTGCCCGCTCTCCTCGCGCTCTTCGGCGACCGCATCCAGCGACACGTACTCACGCGCTCCGCCAAGGCGCAAGCCAAGGGCAGGGAAGAGGGCGTGCGCTGGCGGCGGCTGCCCTCCGCCGTGCAGCGGCGCCCGCTGCCCGCCCTGCTGGCCGCCGTCATGGCCCTCCTGGCCCTGTCCGCCCCGGCTCTCGGCATGCGCCTCGGCTTCGCCGACGCGGGTAACGACCCTGCATCGTCCACCAGCCGAAGGGCCTACGACCTGCTGGCCGAGGGCTTCGGCGCCGGCTTCAACGGTCCGCTGCTCGTGGTCAGCCGGGGCGATGCCGACGCCGCCGAGCAACTGCGGACCACCCTGACCCGTACCGAGGGCATCGCCGCCGCCACGCCACCGCTGCCTTCCACGGACGGCACCGTGTTCACCGTCATCACGTTCCCCACGACCTCACCACAGGACGCGGGCACCGCCGCCCTCGTTCACACCCTGCGCGACGATGTCCTGCCCCGGCTCGCCGAACGCACCGGCGCCGACTACCTGGTCGGGGGGCCCACCGCGGCCGCCCAGGACTTCGCCGACTCCGTCTCGGCCCGGATACCGCTCTTCGTCGCCATCGTCGTCGGTCTGTCCGCGCTGCTGCTCATGCTGGTCTTCCGTTCCGTTCTGATCCCCCTGAAGGCCGCCCTGCTCAACCTCCTGTCGATCGCCGCCGCGCTCGGCGTGATCACCCTGGTCTTCCAGCACGGCTGGTTCGGGGTACAGCCGGGACCCGTCGAGGCGTTCATCCCTGTGATGATCTTCGCGATCGTCTTCGGCCTCTCCATGGACTACGAGGTGTTCCTCATCTCCCGCATCCATGAGGAATGGGAGGGGACACACGACCACTCGCTCGCGGTCCGCGAGGGCCTGGCAGCCACGGGCAAGGTCATCACGGCCGCGGCGGCCATCATGATCGTGGTCTTCGCCGCCTTCGTACTCAGCCCCGATCGCATGCTCCAGCAGTTCGGTCTCGGCCTCGCGGTCGCCGTCTTCCTCGACGCCGTGGTGATCCGCTGCCTGATCGTCCCGGCCGTGATGCAACTCTTCGGCCCCCGCGCCTGGTGGCTGCCCGCTCCGCTGGCCCGACACCTGCCGAAGGTGGCACTGGAACGGCCGACCCACGAGTGACCGGAGACGGGCGGGGCTCACGGTAGGACTCACAACGCGGTGGGGAGGGACTGAGCTTGTCGTTTGACTACATCAGGGACTGATGTAGTCGCCCCCCCAGAAGGTGGCGACGTAGGCTCGTCCAAGTGCCTCTCCGCCTCGTCCGCCCCTGATATGGATGACGATCAACGCCAGGAGGAACCAGGCGGTGAAGCATCCCGCGACGATCAAAGCCCACCGAGGGCCCGAGGCAATAGCGATGACGACCAAGGCAATGATCGTCACGGCCAGCCCAATGTGGCCGTCGCCGATATCCGTGCCGGACTTGTTGCCGCCTGTCATTAGCGCCCCCGCTGAAGATCACGCCGTCCTGCGTCAAGCACCCTACGGGGCCCTGTCTGCGCTGTCAGTGCCCCTTGAACGACGGGGCTTGGTGCCCTTCTTGTGGTGGGTAGGGCGGCTGTACGCCTCGCCGGTCGCCAGAATGCGGCCCACGTCGCGGCGGGTGGCCGGGTGGCGGGTGGCCGGGCGGCGGTTCTTTGCGCCCGGTGGTCGTCCTGGCCGGGCGAGACGGTTTGGGTGCACCGGCCGAGGAGCCGGTCTTCGGGCGCAGGTTCCTGAACCCGCGCCCGACACGGGCAGGGGTGAGTCTGTGCGGCTCGGCTGGTTTCTCCCAGGGGCGACGGAGGCCGGTGGCCAGCGGTCGGGTGAGCCGGAGTTGTACATAGGCGGCGATCACGAGCCACGTCCATCGGTCGGCCGCCTCCGAGCTGCGAAGCCGGGGCTTGGTCCACCCGAGAGTCTGCTTGAACAGGCGAAACGTATGCTCCAAGTCGAAACGCCGTAGAAAGGACTGCCAGCAGCGGGCGACATCCGTTGCGCTGGCGCCGGTGCCCGACCACCACAGCCAGACCGGCTTGTTTACCCCGCCGGACGGCAGCTTCTCCACGGCCAGGCGGATGACGGTGCCCTCGACGAGGGGAAGTAGTCCGTCATGGTCGAGCCAGGCCGCCCGCCGGGTCAGCCGCAGGTGCAGCCGGTCCCACGCCTGCGCGGTCGCCTTGCCGCAGAGGCGGGTTTCGGCGACCGTCACGGCCTGCTCACAGCCCCAGCCGGCGGGGCCTCCGAAGACGAACTCGCAGCCAGGCGCTGTCACGTTGGTTGATCGGGTGGGATGATCTTCTGGTTGATCAGGCGGGGAGAGGGCTGTCTGTGGGGGCCGTGTCGCTGTCGTACAAGGGTCACCGGTACCCGGTCGAGGTGATCTCCCACTGTGTGTGGCTGCACTTCCGCTTCCCGCTGTCGTTCCGCGAGGTGGAGGAGCTGATGCTGGAGCGCGGGATCGTGGTCTCGTACGAGACGGTGCGCCGCTGGTGCGGCAAGTTCGGGCAGACCTACGCCGGCGCGCTGCGCCGCCGGCAGCCTCGGCCTGGGGACAAGTGGCACCTGGACGAGGTCTTCATCAAGATCAATGGGAAACAGAAGTACCTGTGGCGGGCCGTCGACCAGGACGGCAACGTCCTGGACATCCTCGTGCAGAACCGCCGGGACAAGGCCGCGGCCAGACGCTTCTTCCGCAGACCATTGAAGAGGACCGGTGCGGTGCCGCGGGTGATCGTCACCGACAAGCTCCGCTCCTACGGCGCCGCCCACCGCGAGGTCATGCCCTGCGTCGAGCACCGGCAGTCGAAGTACCTGAACAACCGGGCGGAGAACAGCCACCAGCCCACCAGGCAGCGCGAACGGGCGATGAAAGGCGTCCGCTCGGTGGGCGGAGCACAGCGGTTCCTCTCCGCGTTCAGCGGCATCTCGCCCCACTTCCGACCCCGCCGCCACCGGATGCCCGCACACCACTACCGAGCCGAGATGACCGTCCGCTTCGCAATCTGGGACCAGATCACCGGCGTCGCCAGCCTCGCCACCGCAGCCTGAGCACAGCCCGGAACCGGGCTCCACCAGGCCACGACACACCATCAGACACCTACGCACCCAACAACGTGACAGCGCCCAACTTTGCTTTCCTCGCTGCCCTGGCCCCGCCAGACCAACTCCACGTAGTCGGCGGCCCGCCGGATCTGCTCCGGGGCGAGCTGGGGCTTCAGCGACGTCGTCTCCGTGACGGCTCCCTCTGTTCGCTGGCCGGGTGCCTGCTGCGCCCGGCCGATCGCCCTACGGTGAGGGCCCCGCCCTGTGGACAGAGGCCGGCCACCAGAAGGGCGGAAACCCTCTCTCCGCTGTCCAGTGACAGCGAACCTTGACCGTGTGCCACTGAAGTTTGACCGGCCGGAGCGCGGGGGCGGAGGGCTTCTCGCGGAGTCGCTCGGGGAAGCATCCGACCATGGCCTACCCCACGGATGAACCGCTTGCAGCCGATGGCCGTGGCAACTCCTTGATCTCGTTCGCGCGGGGCGGCGAGGCAGCGCCGCCGCAGGACGCCCCTTTGCCGGCGGCGCTGGTGGCCTTGTGGCGAGCCGGTCGGGTCCTCATGGTCTTCGATCGGTACCGTCAGTCCTGGGAGCTTCCAGGCGGGAGCGTCGAAGAGGGCGAAACCCCCCGCCAGGCGGCCGCGCGCGAGCTACTGGAGGAGAGCGGGCAGCAGCCTGACGAACGGTTGCGGTTCATCGGCTACGCACGGTTCGTGCTGGCGCCTGACCGGCGAGCCGAATATCTGGCGCTGTACGCAGGATCCTGCGCCGAGATCCGCGCCTTTGAGCCCACCGAGGAGATCTCGGCCATCCGCTGGTGGGACCTCCTCGAACGCCTCCCAGGGTATGTGCAGCCCCTGGACGCCTACCTCGCCGCGCTCACCCGGTAGCCCAACAGCCGACGCCACTGCACCATCGAGCAGTGGTCAATGTTCAGTGGCAAGCGGTCAAGGTTCGCTGTCACCGGACATCCGCATTGATCACGATGAGGTCACGACCGGCAGGTTTCTCAAGATCGGCGTCACACGCGAGCCGAAAACCCAACCTGTAGAAGGTGCACGGCGGGATCGGCCCGCCCCACCTCCAGGAGCACCCCGTGGCGAGCACTGCCGACGAACCGGAACAGACCCCCTCCGTAGACCCCTCCATCACCCCCTCCGCGTCCCGTCGCCAAGATTCGAGCGTTGTTGCAGGTCACCCCCGGCGGACAGGGGGTCGCCGCAGGTCCGACAACCCTCATGTCCAAAGGCGTCCTACTCACAGGAAGAACTCGACAGAGCCCAGGCGGAGGGAACTGCTGCAAGCGCTGGGGATCTTCCAGCGGGCGACGCCCGACCAGTTGTGGAAGCTGACCCGTCCGGACAACCAGCACGACAAGCTCACGCGGGACACCCTCCTAGATCTGGAGGACCACCGACTGGTGAGGATCGAATCGGTCCAAGACGACCAGCGACAGGTATGGGTGCTCACCGAACGGGGACACCGCGAGGCGAAGCAGCTGCTGAAGCCGAAGAACATACGGGTCTCAGCGCTGCGCAAGGAGAAGTACGACCCGGTCACCGGGGAACTGCTCGGGGGAAGCTACGACGACCACGCCGCAGCGGTCACCTCCACGGCCGCCGAACTTCACCGCGCCGGGATTGGGCACCGGCTCGGCTTCGCCACCGAGATCCCGCACCGGCTCGCGGACGGGTACGTGCAGCGGGCGGACCTGGTGGTGCGGGCGCCAGCGGCCCGGATGCCGGTGTTGCTGCTAGAGATCGACCTCCGTACCGAGGACGCCGACGACCTGGTGCACAAGCTGCGCCGGTACTGGCAGTGGGGCCGGCTGCTGGTACCGGACGCGGACAAGCACACCGTGAACCTGGTCCGCTCCCAGCCGGCCGCGATCGAGGATGTCGGCCACGAGAAGCGGCTGTGGCGCCGGGGCTATCCGCAGACCGGCCGGGAGGGCCTGGTGCCACTCGCGTTCGTGTTCGCTCACACCACCGAGGCGAAGGTCGACAACACCGTGAAGGTCCTCGAGGAAACCGGCCGCCGCTACTGGGCGCCGCGCCGGTACGAGACCTACTACCGAGAGGCGATCACGGCGAAGGACTACAGCCAGGCCGTGCCGGTCGTCTTCACCACCCTGGAGCAGCTCCAGGAGCACGGCGCGGACGCGGCGGTGTGGCGGCGCCTGGGGCGCAAGGACGAACAGACCCTGACAGACGCGCTCGACAACCCCGACGGCGACGCTCTCTACCACCGCCAGTACTCCCGCGCCGAAGCGGAGCACGAGCGGCGCCGTGCCGCTGAGCGGGAGGCGCGACGACCGGTGTGCAAGCGGTGCGGAAGGAAGTTCACCGACCAGCGCTGGGAGGAGACCACCGCGCACCGGACGGCCTGGAGCGCCGGGGACCTGTCGGTGTGCGGCACCTGCCACGCCGACGACGTCGCGGCGACGGAAGCCGCAGCCGATGCCGCCCGCCGCCAGGCAACCGCGCCGCCGGAAACGGAGGATGCTTGCGACCAGGAGCCGGGCAAGCTCCGCGGACGCTTCCGCCGACGGGCCTGACGGCGGCGGGCCCGGCCCGGCTGGGTCGGCCGCCCGGTGCGGCAGCAGACCTGACCTGGGCGCGCCCGAGCCGCAGTCGCGGGGCTGCTCGCGGGACGGCTCCCGAAGTCGCCGCGCTACCCGGCGGGATGACGAGGGTCAGGGCGCGCGCACTGCGCCCTGGCACGGCGTACTCAGACTCCGACGTCATCAACCGGAAGGCAGCCATGAGGCTCAGTAGGCAGCAGAACACTGACGTGCCGTTCAGGTACGGCGATCCGGGAAACCTGTGGCACGCGATGGCCCGTCTCCACGCAGCCCATCCCGAGCCGGTCGGCCTCAGGGTGCCGTTCGAGCGGCCATCGGCACGGCTGTCGATCGCGGATCCGAACGACATCCTCCTGTCGGCGCGGGTGGAACTGTTCGAGGATGAGCCGGTGTGCCGCCTTCACGATGTGGTCGACGTGTCGCGCCGCCTCGCAGGGACGGCGGGCTCGGCAAGTACGCTCTCGTGCCCGACGTCGCACTGGAGCTCATGGTCGGCGTGCGGCAGGAATTGCCGCTGCACAACGCTCTGTAGAGGGCCTCGCTCGGCTCCTGCGGGACGCCGTCGGCAACATCGGTGCGGGCAGTTGGCCCGGGGAGGGCGACTGCTGTCACTGCGGCGGAACCGGCCTGGCCCGTCCGTTGTGGAAGCCGTCGTTCTCAGTCGGCCACGACGTCGCGCAGTTCCCGTACGGCGCGTTCGCGGTGGCGCTGGGCGGGGATCGCCTCGAGCAGGTCCAGGGTGCGGCGGCGGACCAGGCCGGTGCGGTAGTCCGTCGGCAGCGCCGTCAGGGCGGCGATCGTACGTCGGCACGCCTGCCCGGTGTCGCCGTCGTGATGGGACCACGCCGCGCGTCGATGTGCAACAGGGCGCGCGTCATGGTGCTGGTCGGCGCGGACAGCTCCAGGGCGCGCTGCTGCCTCTCGTCAACGCAACGGTGAATTCCCGCGGTGATGGCAGTCGGGCCTCGTCCCCACTCAGTCGCGGTCGTTGTGACCGGGGAGTTGGCTGGGTTGTGTCAGGTGATGCTGGGTGCGGGTGGTGTCCAGCGGTGGGCGCGGGGCACGGTGCCGGTGACGCCGTAGTCGTTCTTCAGTTGTTCGGGGATGGCGTAGTGCATGACGCGTCCGCGGGTGAGTGAGGACAGCTCGAGGATCGTGGTGAGGTGGCCGAGGCGGTCCAGTGCCCAGGCGCCGAGCGGTGAGCGGTCCTCGATGGTTTCCAGGACGCCGAGCAGGTGAGGGACTGCTTTGACGACGGTGTCCCACCGGCCGCGCGGGACTTGGAGCCAGTCGGCGCAGGTGTCGCCGATCAGGTGGCGGATCAGCGCGGAGACGATCGGGTCGAAGAACGTGCCGGGGACGACTTCCTCGTACAGGTCGATCAGCTGCCGGGTCAGATACGCGCCCTCCGCGGACGGCCCCATGTGCCGGATCATGTACAGGTCGAGGAACTGGCGGGCCTCCTCGAGTGATTCGGGGACGGTGTCCTGGTCGACGCCGAGCATCGCTCCGACGACTCGCCAGGCGTAGAAGTAGGCCTCGGCGCCCTCGGTGGACATGTGGATGCCGAGCCGGTGCAGCGAGTCCAGGACGAGCAGCGAGAAGAACATCTGCCCGCCGATCATGTCCTCCTGGCAGATCGGCACGCCCAGCGTGGTGGTGTCCCAGCGGTTCTCGCGCTGGAGGTGGTGGCGGATGGAGGCGTGCAGGAGGCGGACCTTCTGCGCGGCCGGGATGAAGCGGCTGCCGGTCTCGAAGGCGCCGGGCTGCATGAGGTAGACGGTGAACTGGCCGGTCTCCGCCATCCGCTTGGAGGGGTACTTCAGTCCGTGGGTGGCCGACAGCAGCCTGGCCACGTGCGGGACGACGTAGCAGGCCGGCATGGAGGCGAACGACAGCGCGGTGGAGATGTGCACGTTGTTGTCGATGAAGAACAGGCGGGCCTTTTCCATCTCCGCCCAGTTCACCCAGGCCGGCGGGGCGCTGGTGGCCCGGAGGTATTCCCGGGCCACGTCGGGCAGCCTGTCGGGCAGGGGAGCACCAGCGGTGGACACGTACCGCATGAGGGTGTTGAACGTGCCGACCTCGCCGCGCTCGAACAGGGTGGCGACGGTGGCGTCGGCGAGTTCGTCACCGGCCTGGCGCAGGGCGTCCATCGATGCCTCGGTGTAGCTCATCACAGGGCTCCTTGGTCGTGCTCGGGAGAGCGGGGTGCCGTCGTGGGCATGAGGCGGCTTCCGTGTGGCTGCCGTTGTTCGAGGGCGTCAGTGGTGGCGGATCGCCGCCGACTGAGCCAGGGAGGTCAGGGCAGCGGTGGCGTGCCCGGGAAGGTCCAGGTCGTGCAGGCAGCGTGTGGCCTCTTCGACCCGCGCGGTGATCATTTCTTCGATACGGTCCGGCGCCTTCAGCCGCAGCATCACCGCGCGTACGGCCTCCAGACCGCTTGCGTCCAGGTCGCGTCGGCCCAGCAGGGCACGCAACTGCTCACGCTCCTCGCCACTGGCGATACGCCATGTCTCCGCCAGCAAGGCGGTTGGCCGGTGGCCGCGCACATCGTCGAGGTTGGCCTTGCCGGTGCGTTGCGGATCCCCGAACAGGCCCAGCAGATCGTCCCTGAGCTGAAACGCCTCGCCCAGCGGCAACCCGTACGCGGAGTACCCCTCGCGCAGCCGCTCACCGGCGCCGGCCAGGGTGCTGCCGATCAGCAGGGGCTGCTCGACGGTGTACTTGGCGGTCTTGTACCGGATCACCTTCAGCGACGCGGAGGTGTCCGGGGCGGCTCCGGTGTGCAGGATCTCCAGGCACTCACCGGCGATCAGCTCGCGGGCCAGTGCCGCCCACAGCGGGCGGGCCCGGCCGAGGTAGGCGGCGGGCAGGCCGCTGGTGGCAAACAGCTGACCGGCCAGCGACATCAGCAGATCCCCCACCAGCATCGCCAGTGAGCGGGCCGCGTTCGCCGCCCGCGGGCGGCGCCGCAACGCGCTCCGCAGGGCGACATGCGCGGTGGGGCGGCCGTGGCGCAGCGCACTGTCGTCGATGAGGTCGTCGTGCACGATCGCGGCGGCGTGCACCAGCTCCATGGAAGCCGCAGCCCGGACCAGCGCATCACTGTCCGGCTGCCCGGCCGCACGCCAGCCCCAGTAGCAAAACGCCGCCCGCAGCCGCTTGCCGTCCGCGACCGCCTGCTCCAGCTGCCGGGCGACGGGGTCCAGAGCCGGATCGACCGCCGCGAACTGGTCGGCCTCCCTGGCGACGAAGTGGCACAGCACCTCATCGACGCGGGCCTTGAACGCAAGCGGCTCCCAGCGCTCAGACACCATCACCGGCCTGCCGGGCCAGGGCCTGCCGGGCGAGCACCTCCAGATGGGCCGGTGGCGCGGCCGCGTACCGGTCAAGCACCAGGCGCCCGCGCGCGATCAGGTCCTGCTCGGCCTCAGCCGCCAGCTCCGCTGTGTCCGATCGACCCAGCAGCCCGCGCATTGTCGCGAACGCCGAACCCACGGTGCTCACCGCCAGATCGGCCAGCCCCGCCACCAGCAGCACCACTTGCTGTTCCGGATTTCCAGGGCATTCCGCTCCCCGAGTCATGACTACCCCCACCCACGGAAGAATGTGAAGGTGCCGGTTCCGCGCCGCGCCTTCAAGCGTCGTGTCACAGCTGGTGGAGAGAGGGGAGAACTCACCAACGAGCGATCACACCGTATGGATGTGCGGCCAGCACATCCCCACCCGCGGCCCTTCACCGGACAAGGAATGCGTCCGGGCCGCCGGAGTTCCGCCCGGCCGATCGATGGCCGGGGCCTGCCCGCGCTCGGACTCGGGCTCGGTCAGGAGGTGACCGAGGCGCAGCTGCGTTCCCTGTTCGGCGAGGGCCGGCACCCGGACGCCGACCGGCTCGTGGGCGCACAGCTGGCGGCAGGGAATAAGCCCGCGTCCGCGCGCCGGCCCGGTGCGCTCGGACGCAAGGTGAAGGCCTCCGGGACCGATCTCGTCTTCCGGCCGCAGCCGACTCTGCAACTGATATGGGCGCTCGGGGATGAGGAGACGCGGAAGGCGATCGAGGCCGCGCACGAGCGGGCCAACGCCCTGGTGCTCGCCTGGATCGAGACGGATGTCGCCGTCATCCGGTACGGCGCTGGCGGCCCTCACCGCACCCGTCCCCCGCACGGCCTGGTCGCCGCCCGCTTCCGCCACTACGAGGCGAGGTCGGGTATGCCGCTGCTGCACGATCACCTCCTTCTATCCCTGAAGGGCCTGCACCCCGACGCGCAAGTGGGGAGCGGTGCACTCCACCGCGCTGCTGGAGTCGGCTGTCGCCGCGTCCGCGCTCTACAACGAGGTCGTCATGACTGAGGCGGGCGAGGCGCTGAGGCTCTGGCCTCCGAGCCGCGCACCGTCACCGCCGCCCGGTCATGGAAGTCGCCGGGGGGCGAGCGTGAACGGGCGGGTGACCTCCCGCGTGACCCAGCCATGGAAAAATGCCATCGTGGTGCGCCGGGGAAGTTCCCGCAATGCCCCCGGGCGCACTGCCGCCACTGCCATCAACGGGTGGGTCGTCTGCTTCTTCAGCCTTGGGGTTCGCGCTCGAGCCGACCAGCAGCACCAGGTCGACGAACCGCCCAATCACCGAGAGGCCGTCATGTTTGCCTTCTCGCCGATCAGGTTCGGCTCGTCATGGGCTTGGCGACGGTCCGCCGGAGATCCGGGAAGGGCATCGTGGCTCGGATGCGTCGGCGTCCAGTGCCTCCCCTGCGGCCCGGGACGACTGCCGTCAGGATACGGGGGCGGGATGAGGCCGGTGTACCGGCCTTTTGTGGTGTGTCGGCCGTTGGTGTTCACGTGACGACGACGGGTTCGCCGCTCAGTGCGACACCGGCCTGGCGTAGTTCGTCGAGTGCGGTGCGTGTGCTGTCGGCGGCGACGCCGGCGGTGTAGTCGAGTAGGACCCGCACTGTGAAGCCGGCGCGTACTCCGTCCAGTGCGGTGGCCTTGACGCAGTGATCGGTTGCGATGCCGACGACGTCGAGGTCGGTGATGTCGCGGGCCTTCAGCCAGTCGGACAGTGCCGTGCCGTCCTGGGTGAAGCCCTCGAAACCGCTCTTGGAGGCGGAGTGCGCGCCCTTGAAGACGACTTCGTCGACGTGCCCGGCGTCGACGGCGGGTGCGAAGTGAGGGTGGAACTCGCTTCCGTCGCTGCCGACGACGCAATGTACGGGGAAGGAGTCCTGGAAGTCGGGGTTGTCGGAGAAGTGGGCGCCCGGATCGATGTGGTGGTCACGGGTGGCAACGACGTAGGCGTACTGTCCGTCAGCGCGCCGGACAAGATCGGCGATGGCCGCGGCCCGGTCTGCACCGCCCTTCACCGGGACGCTGCCTCCCTCGCAGAAGTCCTTCTGCACATCGACGATGATCAGTGCACGACGCACGGAATAGTCCTTCCCTCGGGGTGGGCCTCTTGCTGATGGTCACCGTTTCCCCAGCGGGCAGCGCGCCACTTGCCGGTCGTTCACTCGACCGGGGCGGGGCGCACGGGAGCATAAGTGTCTCCACGATCCGGGCTCTGACCGGCCACGGCTCGGGCAGTGCACCGGCACCCGGGGTGCTGAGGTTCAAGTGGCGGTCAGGAGATGCAGCAGGTGCGTGCAGGCGTCTGCTTCGCTGGTGTGTTCGGTGATGGTCTGCCAGGTGCCGCGTTCATAGGCGCCGGTTTCCCACATGCCGGGGTGGGCGGGGGAGCGGCGCAGGTAGAGGAAGTCGGTGGGCAGGGGAGCGGGCTCGTGGACGCCTTCGAGGTAGTAGTAGCCGTCCTGCACCCCCTTGTAGCGGGGGGAGAGGCGTAATGCCGAGGACATCACGCGTGGACATGCCTCTACCTGGACTACGTCACCGCCAAATACGGCGAGCAGCAGAACTTCACGCAGAACAACACCGACGGCGTCGACCCGACGCTGTTCGTCCAGCTGGCCGGGTACGTCGGCCAGGTCCGCCCCATCCTGGGCCTGTCCGACGAGGACCGCGTGGAACTGGAGCGCGTCGCCCAGGACCTCCACGACGAGGCGACCTCCGGCAACCCCGAGCCGGGCCGCCTGCGCCAGTTCGCCTCCCAGATCAAGGAGAAGCTCCTGGCGGGCGCCACCACCATGGCGGCCACGCAGGGCATCCAGATGGCTGAGCAGGCCCTCGCCGCGCTGATGCGGTAACCGCTCCAGCACCACCACGGGCCCCGGGGGATCAGCCATGACATCCCCGGGGCCCGGCTTTATGGAGTCGCGCTGTTCAACGACGACGGGGCGACGCCGTCACACCTCCGGCTGAGGCTCCACCTGGCCCAGGCAGTACACACACCTGGACTCCGCATCGACGCGGCCCATGCACCGCCGACAGTCCTCGCGCTCACGCACAGGCCCCCGGCCGTCCGCGCAACCGGGGCAGGTCATCACCGGCTGCCGAAGGACGCCAGGCAGCGTTTCCCGACTGGCTGCATTAGTACAACTACCACCGACCCCACACCGGCATCGGCGGCCACACTCCATCCAGCCGCGTCACCAACCTGCCCGATCAGCACAGCTAGGCCGATGGAACGCGTGGCGGGTTCGGTGATTCATCGGACGTGCTCGGGTGGTGTCGTCAGAATTGGATCAGCAGGCGGCGCGGCCCTCTACCAGCGGCATTCCGACAGCGATACGAGGGGTGCTGAGGGCGGAGGTCGGTGCCGCGGGGTGGAGCAGGCGTGCTGGGGTGCGATCCGCCCTGGTGGCCCGAGAGCTGCAGAAGGAAGGCACTTTCGTGAGCATGATCCAACCGGTTGCCAACGGGTTACGCACCGATCACCCGGTTCCCGGCCTGCCGTTCATCAACGACGAGCGGCTGCTCCTGGACAAGCCTGACGCGATCGAGAGGACGGGCCGCAATCAGGGCGAGGGGCTGTGGGGGCGCACGGACCGACTGCGCGGTGGGGGATGGGTGGCGTTCACCACCGAGACGAAGAACCGTGACTACGCCTGGGCGGTCCATCAGCACCCCGAGCATGGACGGACCGTTCTCCTGATCCGCGACAAGGACATGAGCGGCCTGCACCACGAGCGGATGTACGGGAACAACGGGTTCCTGTACCGGCATGGCGGCTATTGGTGGGACGGGACCCGCTGGTACCGGCCCCAGCAGGTCGTGGACCGCGCCTACGAGGGGTACGACGCGCGGCCGGTGGCGGACGCCGTCACCGTCACGGCCATCGACGTCCTGGCCCGCCCGGCGACGTCACACACCGCGCGAGTTGTGAAGATCGCCGACTTCAGGGCCCCGGAGGGACCGCTGCCGCACTGGCGAGAGCATCTCGCCCTGTGGGCCTCCCACCGCACGCCCGGCTCCAGGCCGCTCGATCAGTGCACCGTCGATCTCCAGGCACCGGAACTCGACCCGGCCCGTTTCGTCGACCGCGCCGGCCTGGCGCAGATCGCCGAACTGAAGCTGGAGGACCTGCCGCATCCGGAACACGGGCGAAAGGACCTGCCCCCGCCCCAGGCCGAGACGGCCGAGGGGCCACGGTGGTCGCGACCGGTCGCCCGTGACTGGGCCGAGCAGTACCGCCGGACCCACGGCCCGGAGAATCTGTTGTCCGCCACGACGGCATTCGGCACCGAGCAGCCCCGGGGATTGGTCGAGGACCACAACCGCCTCACGAAGATCATCGCCGACAGCCTCGAGGACGCTGAGGAATCCAAGAAGAACCGCCTCTTCACCCGGGGCAGCAGTACGAGGCGCGAGGAGCAGGCCGCGCACCTGGCCTGGTGGCCCGCCGTCGCCATCAACGACGGCACCGACGGCTTCATCCCCCTCGACGCCGTGCGCACCACCATCGTCGAAGCGGTCCTCGGGGGACTCGCCCGGGATGCCGAAGACCTCGACGACTCCAAGGATGTGCTCCTGGGCGACATCCGGAGCGATGTCGTGCACCTCATCGACTGGTACATCCTGCGAGAGCCCCGACTCGCCCCCGCACTCTTCGGCGAGATCTGCCTGGACGCTCGTGTGCGCTTCGGACTCGACCCCAAGGACGTCGGAGACCTTCTACGACGCTCCCTCCACCTCGACAGCGGCCTCGACCGCCAAACCCTCAATGCCCTCCTCGACCTGGCGCTCCCGCCCTCCGCGCAATCCCCCGACCGACGATGACCATTCCGGTGGTGACCGATGCCAAAGCCGCCGACTGGCCGATGCCAAAGCCGCCGACTGGCTCACCACCACGACGGCCGGGGAAGACTGACCGACTCGGAGTCGGACACCTCACGGGCCCCGGAGGACCAGCCATGACGTCCCCGGGGGCCCAGCTCCGGGGGCGCACCGTCCAACGACGCTGCGCCCCCCCGGCCGTCACGCGGTGGCCGGCTGCGGCTCGATGGTCACTCGCCTACCTGGTCCTCGTCGGCGGGTGCGTCCTCTGGCCCTGCTCCGCGGGCTTCCGGCGCATCGGAAGAGTCCGCCTGCTCGACTCCATCAACGGCTTCGTCAGGACCGTTTGGCTGGTGCAGGTCGGCGGCGATGTCCAGCTTGGGCATGGAAGCCGCCATTTGTTGGGCGAGGCGTTGCACTGGGCTGTCGATCAGCGCCAACTAGTCGGCAGCCATCTTCCGGGCGAGGCGCTGGGCGGGGGTGTTGGCCAGCTTCGGATGCTCGGCCGCCTGCTGGGCGAGGCGCTGGGCCGGCGTGTCGATCCGCTTGAGGTCGGCAGCCATCTGCTGGGCGAGGCGGCCCGCGACGGGCCTGGCCGCCCAGGCCGGGCCAGACGTCGTCTCCGGGCCTCTCGTTGTCGGTGGCGGCCGGAAGGCTTGTCGGAGCAACGGCGATGAGTAGCTGCTGAAGGGCCGGGTGTACGGCCACGATCACGACGACCCCAACCCGGGCCCGATCCCGCACCGGACCTACGCCGAACTGGTCGACGGGCCGCTGGACGGCCTACTGCTGGACATCCACGGGTGGCGGACCGAGGAAGTCGACGACAGTGTCGCCCTGTCCACCGAGCTGGTCACGATCACCGGCGTCAGGGCCCATCCCTCCATGATCGACCAAGCGCCGAACGGGGTGTTCACCGACAACGACTCGTTCGGGCAGACGTTCTCGAACGTCCAGGTCAACGACACCCAGAGCTCCGCGTTCCGCTCGAACGACTCGGGCTCGCACATCCTCAACAACGTCAGCTGGGCGGCGGGCTTCGACGCCTCGAAGATGCAGTACTCCAGCATCGGCGTCGACTCCACCTTCCCCTACCCGGGTGCGGCGGACTTCACCGGCCAGTTCACCAACGGTCTGGCGAACTGGGTCACGGGCAAGGGCACGCCGGACACCAGCACCTCGGTGACCCACGGCGGCGGGTCGAGCTTCGCCCAGTCCGGTGACACCAGCGTCATCCACACCGACTTCGTGCAGGCCCAGCGCAAGCGGGTGTCGGTGTGGTTCCACGACGACGTGAGTCAGACCTCGCTCAACGCGATGGCCCGGGTGGACAAGGACGGCTGGGACGGTCCCGAGTGGCGCGGCCTCGGCGTCAGGACCGGCACCTCCACGAACAAGTACGTCCACCGCGTCGGCGGCACCACGACGGCGACCTCGGTGACACGTACGACCGGGTGGCACGAGTTCACCTTCGACTACACCTCCGGCACCGGCGTGGACCTCTTCATCGACGGCAAGCTCGTGGCCTCCCCGACCGGGGTCACCGAGTTCGACGGCATCGCGCTCGGCGACTGGTGGGCCGACTCGGCCGCGGGCAGCGCCTACTGGGACGACATCAACGTCGACACGTTCGCCCAGGACTTCGAGCACGGCCTGGGCACCTTCACCGCGGACAAGGGCACCGCCGGCCTGGCATCCTCAGGCAAGAGCGGCGCGGCGTCCTACGCCACCGACGAGGACAGCGACGTCATCAGCTCCACGCTGGGCGGCAAGCACTACCAGCTCGCCTCGCTGTGGTTCTACGACGACGCGTCCGACACCAGCGTCCAGTCCATGGCGCGGGTGGACGAGGGTCCGTTCGGTGTCGCCGTGCCCGCTCTAGTCTTTCTGGCCGTCAACGCCACTGCGGGCGGGGAGGCGGCCAGCGGGTGGGGCATTCCGATGGCCACCGACATCGCCTTCGCCGTGGCCGTCCTCGCCGTGGTCGGCCGCCACCTGCCGGCGCCCCTGCGGACGTTCCTGCTCACTCTGGCGACCGTCGACGACATGTGCGCGGTTCTGGTGATCGCCGTCGCCTACACCACCGGCCTTGACTTCGCGATGCTCGCGTTCGCCGCCGTCGGCCTGCTCGTCTTCGGCTACCTCCAGAACGGCAAGGGCCGGGCCGTGACCCGGGTGCGGGCGGCGGTGCCGGGATGGCTGCTGTTCGGCCCGCTGGCTGTGGTGATCTGGGCTCTGATGCATGCCTCCGGGGTGCACGCCACGATCGCCGGCGTCGCCATGGGCCTGCTGATGCGCACCCGTACCCGCGGCGGGGAGACGGTCTCGCCCTCGCACCGGACGGAGGAAGTCCTGCGCCCGTTCTCATCCGGGGCCGCGCTTCCGGTCTTCGCGCTGATGTCGGCTGGCGTCTCCCTGTCGGGTGCCGGCGGCTTCTTCACCTCCACCATCACCTGGGGCGTCCTCGCCGGGCTCCTGGCGGGGAAGTTCGTCGGGATCTTCGGCGCCACCTGGCTGGGCAACCGGTTCACCAGCGCCCACCTCAACCCGCAGCTCGCCTGGCCGGACATCGCCGGGATCGCCGTCCTCGGCGGGATCGGGTTCACCGTCTCCCTGCTGATCGCCGAACTCTCCTACACCAGCCAGGCGCACCTGACCGATGCCAAGGGGGCGATCCTGCTCGCCTCCTTCGCCGCGTCCGTGTTGGCCGCCGTGGTGCTTGGGCGCCGCAGCCGTCACTACGGCCGCCTCACCCAGCAGCACACCGATCGACCCCAGGATTCGGCATGGACGCGGGCCTGATCGCCCCGGCCGTCATCGTCGCGGCCCTGGTCGTCCGCACTGCTGTCGCCGACCTCCGCAACCCTGGCACCGCCCGCAGGACCTGGGCCTTCACCCGCGATCCGGCGGCGCTGGCCGCGGGTGCCGCCGTGGTCATCGTGGCCGCCCTGGTCGGGGGCAGCTGGGCGGCAGTGGTCTGGGGACTGCTGGCCGGCGCCCTGACCGCGCACCTCACGCACCAGACACAGCAGCGCGGTCGGTAATCTTCAGGTGCGGCCACCCCAGTGCGGGGCGGTCGCACGGCGGTGGGGCCCGCCGTACCCAACCGCGACCACACCGGCCGGCAACGGTCCCTACCTGACCTTCCCGCGCGCCCGCGCACGGGATCCGAGACGATCAGGTAGGAGCCTGAACGCGTGCACCCCGACACCCCCGAACCGCCGCAGCGGCTACCGGCTGGCAGGCCGAGCCCGCCGACCCGGACACCGCGATCGACCCCTGGCCGCCTCAGAAGGCCCCCGGTCCCAAGCGCCACCAGGCCGAGATCCTCACCGCCATCGCGGCCGGAGGCGTCATCGGCGCCTGCGCCCGCTACGGCGCCACCTTGATCTGGCCCACGGCGCCCGCCGCCTTCCCGTGGACGACGTTCTGGATCAACGTCACCGGCTGCGCCGCCATGGGCGTCCTGATGGTCCTGATCACCGAGCGCTGTACGCGGCCGCGACCCTGCTCACGGCTTTCGCCGCGATCTGGGCCACCGCCGCACTCACCCGCCTCGCCGTGCTCCCGCACGCGGGCAGGGGACGGCCGTGAACTGGCTGATGGTCATCCTCGGGGCGATCGTCGGCGCCCCGCTGCGCTACCTCACCGACCGCGCCGTCCAGGCCCGCCACGACACCGTCTTCCCGTGGGGGACCTTCAGCGTCAACGTCGCCGCCTGCGCCGGCCTCGGCTTCCTCACCGGTGCCGCGACCGCCACCACCGTCCCCCAGGCCCTGCAGCACCTGATCGGCCCCGGCCTGTGCGCGACGCTCAGCACCTACTCCACCTTCTCCTTCGAGAGCCTGCGCCTGGCCGAGACCGGAGCGAAGTACTTCGCCGCGGCCAACGCGGTCGTGAGCGTGTCCGCCGGCCTGGGAGCAGCCGTCCTCGGCGACGCACTGGCCGGCTCACTGCTTCGGTGACCGCCGACGGAGAAATCTCCGTCCCGGCACGCTGCGCGACGGTCGGGGGAAAGCCGCTGCCGTCCGGGGCGTGCCGCTGGGAGACTGCGGGGATGACCACGCAGCGGCTGCCGTTCCCGGTCCCGAACGAACGCGCCCACCTCTTCGTCGACAGCTACGCCGACATGCACGACCTCGTGAGGACCTGGTCGTGCCCGCCGACGTTCCCGAGGCCGCAGCGACCGTCCTGCGGACGGCCCGCGAACTGCTGCGCCAGTCGTACTACTGCCACGAGTTCTCCACCGTGGCGGTCATGGGACAGGTCTTGGTGCCCGGGAAACCGTCACGGGTGTGAGTAGTTGGCGTACAGGGAATCCCGGGGAGTGACACGCACCCGTCAGTCGTGGCGGGCGAGCTTGACCGAGGAGATGAGCAGGATCACGGCCAGCACGGGGATGAGCACCAGGTCCGAGAACACGCCGACCAGCAGCCCGCCCAGCACCGCGCCAGCGATCGAGCCTGCGGTCATGACCAGGGTGAAGCGGAGGTTGGCGCCCAGCACCGCGAAGCTGCCGTCCCTGCTGTAACGGGCGAAGGCGACCAGCATGGTCGGCAGAGACACCAGCAGCGACAGGGTCCCGGCCGTTTTGATGTCCACTGCGAACAGCAGCACGATCGTCGGGATCAGCAGCTCGCCCCCGGCCACCCCCATGATCGCCGCGACTACGCCGATTCCGAAGCCGGCCACCACGCCACTGGGTACCTGGACCCACAACGGCAGCGACAGCGTCCCCACGGTGGTGACGTGGGTGACCAGCAGGGCTGCGGCCATGAGCACCATCAGCGCTGCCAGGACCCTGTACAGGGTGGAGCTGCGCATCCGCACCGCCCACGTCGCCCCCGCCCAGGCGCCCAGCAGACTCCCGGCCAGCAGGTTGACCGCGATCGTCCAGTGCGCGCCCACCTCCGAGGCGGAGACCGCCGCCAGGCGGGCCGGCAGCGCGACCAGGACCACGACCAGGCTCATCGCCTTGTTCAGGATGACCGCAGACAGTGCGGCGAACCCGAACAGGCTGATCAGCAGCGGGAGGCGGAACTCCGCACCGCCGAGGCCGATCATCCCGCCCAGGACGCCGATGGCCGCTCCCGCGCCGAACACCAGGGGTATCGGCTGTGTGGCACGCACGGGGACGGTGTTCTGCTCAGTGGCCATGACGGGCATCCTCCCTGGCGGCGGAACCTGTCCGCCACGGCACAAGCCCACCTTCGGGGAAAGGCACCGCACACCCGGCCCCTCTTCGTCGGGACCTCCCAACCCCTGCTGGCGACCTGTCGCATCCGAGGTTGCGCAATGGTCATCGCAGGTGGAGTGAGCGCGGCAGGCAGGGGCAGTGGCCGCGCAGGGCGTACATGATCACGGCCATGCCCGCCAGGCAGACCAGGGCGCCGATGACATCGAAGCGGTCGGGGCGGTAGCCGTCGGCGACCATGCCCCAGGCGATCGACCCCGCGACGAAGATCCCGCCGTACGCGGCGAGGATGCGGCCGAAGTTGTCGTCCTGCTGCCAGGTCGCGACCACGCCGTACAGGCCCAGGGCGATGACGCCGGCGCCGATCCAGATCCAGCCCTTGTGCTCGCGGATGCCCTGCCAGACCAGCCAGGCGCCGCCGACCTCGAAGAGCGCGGCCACGACGAAGAACGCGTCCTGTCGGCTTTGCGCTCATGGTGACGGCCAAGCTGGGAGAACACGCCGAACGCTGGCCCTGGCCACGGCGAAACCGACGGTCGGCAGTGCCGACAACCTGTGTCGAGTATTAAACACCGGCAAAACGGGCTTATGCCCCTGCCGTACCTTGCTGCTGATGTCAGCCAGGCATGGCGGCTCGGTGCCCTCGGTGGGTCATGCCCGCAGGTAAGTGAGGACAGCCAGGACCCTGCGGTGGGTTTTGTCCGTCGGAGGCAGGTCCAGCTTGGTGAGGATGTTGCCGATGTGCTTGCCGATCGCGGCTTCGGAAACCACCAGCTCCTTGGCGATCGCGCCGTTGGACTTGCCTTCGGCGATCAGTGCCAGCACCTCGCGTTCGCGCGGGGTGAGCTGCTCCAGCGGATCGCGGCGGCGGCGCAGCAACTGGCGCACCACCTCGGGGTCGACCACCGTCCCGCCGTCCGCCACCTTGTGCAGCGCTTCCACGAATTCCTCAACCTGGCCCACCCGGTCTTTGAGCAGATAGCCGACACCCGATCCGTCGCCGGAGTCCAGGAGTTCGGCGGCGTACGTCCGTTGCACGTACTGACTCAGGACCAGGACCGGGAGTGTGGGGCGCTTCTCGCGCAGCCGCACTGCCGCGTGCAGCCCTTCGTCTTGGAAACCGGGCGGCATGCGTACGTCCGTCACCACGATGTCGGGGGCATGCTCCTCGACAGCGGCGATCAGTGCCTGCGCGTCCCCGACGGCCGACACCACCTCGTGGCCGCAGCGGCTGAGCAGGCCGATGAGCCCTTCCCGCAGCAGAACGCTGTCTTCGGCGAGCACTACGCGGAGCGGTCGGCCGCCTTGGTCAACTCGCAAGGAAACTCCACACGCAACAGAGTCGGTCCACCCGGGGGACTGGTCAGGGCAAGTCTGCCATCCAGGACAGACACCCGGTCCGCGAGACCAGTGAGGCCGCTGCCCGCCGAGGCGTCCGCGCCGCCGCAGCCGTCGTCGCGCACCTCAAGGAACAGGCGTCCGTCGCGATGACCGCCGCTCACCTGCGCGCGGTCGGCCCCGCTGTGTTTGGCGATGTTGGCCAGCGCCTCGCAGACCACGAAATATGCAGCGGATTCGACCGCCTGGGTTGGCCGGCCCGGCAGTTCTAGGTCGACATCGACGGGAACTACGCAGCGGTCGGCGGCGTCAGCGACCGCAGCTTGAAGGCCGTAGTCCGTGAGGACCTTGGGGTGGATGCCGTGGATGAGCTCGCGCAGTTCCGCGAGCGCCTTGCCCGCCTCCTCGTGGGCCTTGGTGAGCTGGTCGGCGAGCGGGCCGGGCGGGGCGTCGAGGCGGGCCAGCCCGAGGGCCATCGTCAGGGCCACAAGGCGCTGTTGGGCGCCGTCGTGCAGATCGCGCTCGATGCGGCGCCGCTCGGCCTCAAATGCCTCGACCAACCGGACGCGGGAGCGGGCCAGTTCGACCACCTTGGCGTCGAGCTCGCCCTCGCGGGAGGCGATCAGTAGCCGGGCCAGCTCTGCGCGGGCGCCCGCCGTGGCGCCGAGCACGTATGCGCCCAGGCCCATCAGGAGCAGGCCCAGTACGGCGACGCCGAAAGCGGTCGGCCATGTGGTGACCGTCCACTGCTTGAGCACCTTCGCCTCGTGGCCGTCGCCGACCGTGGTCATCAGCAGTGGGGTGGCGACCATGGACAGCGGGAAGAGCAGGGCGACCGTGATCGCCAGGGCGTCGACCGGCCACAGCAGCCCGGCGAACAACAGTGCGTACCCGAGCTCCCGCCAGGTCCCCCGTTCGCGCAGTCGGGTGGTCAGCCAGGCCCACAGCCCCGGCGCGGTCGGCACCTGGTGCCGACCGGACACCGGGTTGCGGTCGATCAGGCGCAGCCTGCGCCGCTCCACCCAGGCCACTGGGATCCCGCTCAGGGCGACCACGACGAGCAGGGGCAGCCCCACCAAGACGATGGCGAGCGCACCACAGACCGTGGCCACCGTCACGATCCCCACCAAGGTGGCGACGCCGGTCACCGCGCCGGTGAGCAGATACGCGGCGGAGCGCCAGGGCCAGGCCGACAGCAGGAATCCAGGCCGGGACATGGCCTGCCACACATTCCGAGGGTGCATGGGCATGACCGTAAGTGGCCCCACCGGTCCGGTGCCATCGGTCCAGGGTCCGTATCGGGGGTATGCCTGGCACTACCCCAAGTCTCGTTCGGGCCGTACTGCGTCCCCCGGGGCTTCTGCGGTTTCGTGGAGGAACCAACGAGCCAAGGAGCAGGTACTGGTGGGGAACACATGAGCAACGACGCGATCCGATTGCGCTCCGTGACCCGGCGGTACGGCTCGGGCGGTACGTCCGTCACCGCCCTCGACGAGGTATCGCTTGCCTTCCCGAAGGGAACGTTCACCGCCGTGATGGGCCCGTCCGGGTCCGGCAAGTCGACCCTGCTGCAGTGTGCCGCGGGCCTGGACCGGCCCACGTCGGGCTCGGTCACCGTGGGCGACACCGAGCTGACCGGCCTGAGCGAGACCAAGCTGACCCTGCTGCGCCGCGAGCGCATCGGCTTTGTGTTCCAGGCCTTCAACCTGCTGCCCTCGCTGACCGCCGAGCAGAACGTGGCCCTGCCGCTGCAGCTGGCCGGCCGCCGCCCGAAGAAGGCCCAGGTGCGCGAGGTTCTCGAACAGGTCGGACTCGGCGACCGTGCGCAGCACCGCCCGACGGAGATGTCCGGCGGCCAGCAGCAGCGGGTTGCCCTGGCCCGCGCCCTGATCACCCGCCCCGAAGTGCTGTTCGGCGACGAGCCGACCGGCGCGCTCGACTCGCAGACCAGCCGCGAGGTGCTGAGCCTGCTGCGCGGCATGGTCGACCGGGACGGCCAGACGATCATCATGGTCAGCCACGATCCCGTCGCGGCCTCCTACGCCGACCGCGCCGTCTTCCTCGTCGACGGCCGTGTCAACGGTGAGTTGATCGGCGCCTCCGCCGAGGACATCGCCTCGCGCATGGCCAAGCTCGAGGCGGCGCCGTGCTGAGCACCACGCTACGCACCCTGCGCACCCGCTGGGTCACCTTCGTCGGCAGTTTCGTCGCCCTCTCCCTCGGCGTGGCGCTGATCGCCGTGATGGGGCTGGCCCTGGCGTCCTCGCTGGATGCACCCGACCGGAGGCCGGAGCGGTTCGCCGCCGCGCCGGTCGTCGTCAAGGGCCAGGACACCCTGGAGGTGCCCACCTCGATCGGCGACCGCACCCAGAAGCTCGCGCAGCCGCGTCCCGTGCCCGACGACGTGGTCGCCAAGCTGCGGGACCTCGGGACCGTCGTCGAGGACCGGTCGTTCGCCGTGCGGGCCGAGGGCGGGCCCACCGATCTGGTGGGCCACCCCTGGTCCACGGCGGCCTTCGCGCCGTACCACCTCGACGCGGGACGCGCGCCCGAGGCCGCGGACGAGGTCGTCGTCAGCGGTGACTGGGCCCGTCCGGGCACCCGGGTGCGGACCGACGGCGGCGCCACGGTGCGCGTCGTCGGCACCGTGGCCGGGCTCGGCTTCGAGAACGCCGTGTTCTACACCGATGCCCGTGCCGCCGAACTGTCGCCGCGCAGCCTCCAGCTCGTGGTCGACGCCGATGCGGCGGCCGTGCGCGAGGCGGTACGCGGCAGCGAAAGCGTCCAGGTCCTCACCGGCAACGCGCGCCGGTACGCCGACGCCGACCCCGACCGGGACAGCGAGGCCCTTACCGCGATGAACGCCATGTTCGGCACGGCCGGCGGCGTCACCGGGTTCGTGTCGGTGTTCGTGGTGGCCTCGACCTTCGCGTTTGCGGTGGCCCAGCGGCGCCGCGAGTTCGGGCTGCTGCGCACCGCCGGGGCGACCCCGGGCCAGATCCGCCGCATGGTCGTCTACGAGGCGCTCGCGGTCGGTGTGCTCGCCTCGGCGGCCGGCTGCGTGCTCGGTTCCTACGGGGCTCCGAAGCTCGCCGAGTGGGCAGTCGACGAGAGCCTTGCGCCCCGCTGGTTCACCATCGGCGACTACACCTGGCCCTACCATATGGCGTTCTGGACGGGCCTGTTCGTGGCCCTGTGCGGCGTGCTGGCCGCGTCCTGGCGGGCGGGGCGCACCGGTCCCATCGAGGCACTGCGCGAGGCGTCCGTTGACACCCGGCCGATGACACGGTGTCGCTGGCTGTTCGGCGCGGCACTGCTGATCACCGCCGCTTTGACGCTGGCCCTGGCCCTGGTGACGAACCCGGGCGACCTGCTGCAGCGCAAGACCTATGTGAGTCGGCCGATGCTGCTGATCACAGCGGTCGCGCTGCTCGCGCCGGTGCTGGTGCGGCCACTGGCCCGGCTGATCGCCTGGCTGCCGGCCCAACTGCCAGGCGCGGGCGGGATGCTGGTGCGGGAGAACGCCGCCTCCGGGGTGCGCCGCACCGCCGCCGTCGCGGCGCCCGTGCTGGTCACGGTCGCGCTGGCGGGTTCACTGCTGGGCGCCACTGCGACCCTCAACGAGGCCAAGGCCACCGAGGTTCGCGAACAGACGGCCGCCGACTTCGTGGTCGCTCCGGCGGGCAGCGTCGGCTTCGACGAGGTGACGCTGCAGCGGCTTCGGGCCGTGTCCGGTGCCGAGGTCTCGGCGAGCTCGTCGAGCGCCGTGTACGTCCTGGAGGACGGTGTGGCGCTCATCAGGTCCGATGCCAGGGCCGTCGAGCCGGAACCGCTCGCGGCAACGGCCCGTCTCCCGCTCGCCGCGGGGAAGGTGGGCGATCTGGACGACGACTCGATCATCGTCAACGAGGAGTGGGAGAAGCCCACCGTGGGCGAGCGGGTGGACGTGTGGCTCGGTGACGGCACGAGGAAGTCCCTGAAGATCGCTGCGGTCATGACCATCGGCACCGGCAACAACGGCGTCTACGTCACCCCGCGCAACGCCCCCGCGGCGCCCGTCGACCGGGTCGACGTACGCCTCGCGGATGGCGCCGACACGGCCACAGTGGCCGCCGGTCTGAGTCAGGCGGTACGGGCGTCGGGCGGGGAGGTCCTCACCAAGGACGCCTGGGTGCGGGCAACGTATCCGGAGACCAACCGGACGACCCGGATGGGGTTCTTCCTGGTCCTCGGGATCGCCCTCCTCTACACCGGCATCTCGTTGGCCAACACGATGGTCATGGCAACCTCCGACCGGGTCGGAGAGCTGGCTGTGCTGCGGCTGGCCGGCGCCACCAGGTGGCAGGTGCTGCGGCTGGTGAGCGCCGAGGCACTGATGGTGGTCATGGTCGGCGGACTGCTGGGAGCACTGGTCGCCGGGCTCAACCTGATGGGCATGTGGAGCGCGCTGGGCCTGCTCTCGGTGTGCACGTCCATCGAGATCCCGTGGGCGACGCTCGCCGCGGCCCTGGGTGCCTGCGCGGTGCTCTCCGTGATCTCGGCGGTCGCTTCGGCCAGCCTCTCCCTGCGCCACAGGGCGGTGGAGCTGGCGGGCGTACGCGAGTGACCTCTGCTCCGGCGTCGGCCTGCCCGGATGCAGACCTCGTGGATCACAGGCCGAGGGACTCTTCCCGTTGACTGTAGGTGTGCTCTCGACCTAAGCCGTGGGAAAAATTGCGGGACCAGCGCGGAGGATCTTCGCAGGCAGTCGTATAAGTCGTGACCAGCGAGTTCCGTCGGCGCCCCTGATGTCTGCGACAGAAACACGAGGCCGGGCGGGTTCGGGTGTGAGCAGACGGTCACTGACCGGTTAGGGTCCGCAGGTGTTGAGCAGCCCAGGGTGGACGGTGCACTTCGTGAGCCGCGGCCCGGCCGCCGCCGAAGCGGCCCGCCGCCTCGAAGGCTTCGGCCACCGGGCCCCCTTCCAGGGAATCGTCGGCACTGACGAACGGCGCCTGAAACGGATCATGGGACGGGAAAACCCTGCCGTCTATCCCGGCACCTACATCACCTGCGTCCAGCGGCGCGCAGCGCGCACAGGCGGTGCTGGCCGTTGGTCAGATGCTGCTGTCCGGTGTCCCACCAGATGTGGCCCCCTCCGATGAGGGAGCGAAACCAGGCGCGGTCGCGCTCGCTCAGGTCCGTGGCGCGGTAGAGCCGGTCCTGTTCGTCGCTGTCGGGTTCGGCGCGGGCGAAGGCGAGCACGGCCTCGGTGATTGCCTTCCAGTCGTCGGCCTGGTGGTAGGGGCAGGCGGCGAAGTCCTGATCGTCGAGCCGGGTGAACAGCTCGGCGTGGGCGGTTTTGCTGTGACCCTTGGGGTAGGTGGCGGCCAGGGCCTTCGCCCGCTCACCGTAGGGACACTTGAACAGGCCATGTGGCCAGGGGAGCTGGGAGGCGGCGACGGGGCGTATGCCGGTGACGCCGTCCAGGTGCAGAGCCCGCTGGGCGGGGCTGCTGAACCTGCTGGGGTACAGGGCCGCCTCGGAATCAGGCGGCTCCGGCCGTATACCGGCGTCGGCGTGCAGCTGCTCGGTGGGGTCGGGCTCGGTGACACCGGCCAGCTCGTAGAAGGGGCCTTCGTGCCAGGCTTCGTCCTCGTCGGAGCGGCGGCGCTCCGGGTTGCGCTGGATGAGGACGGTCACCGGGACCTCGGGCAGCACGAGGATGCCGGACAGGCCGTGGACGGAGGCGAGGGTAAGGCGGCCGCGGGCCCAGGCCGGGTCGTTCAGTACACCGTCGAGGGCGTTACCGGTGAGGTGGCCGATCCATTCGACACGGTGGAATCCTTCGTCGATGCGCATGTCCCACTGCGGGTGGCGCAGGGCATGGATCTGCAGGTAGTCACCGACCATGAGCGTGTGCGCCGGCTTGTCGAACACGGCTGCCCGCGGTCGCGGCGGCTGCGGCTCGGACGTGGCGGCCGGCGCCACGAGGTCGGGGCCCTGGATGTTGTTGCGAAAGGGGTGCGGTCCGGCTGCCAAGCGGCTTGCGGTGAAGAGGGGCTGGGGCGTCTCGGGCCACCAGGGGTGGGCGGCATCCCATCGGGCCCGGCTGCTGTCCACCTCGCCGAGGGTCCACTGATCACCCTCGATCAGCATGACCGGACCCGGCATGCCGTGACAGAACACGACAGCGATCTGCCGGGCTGCCCGGGTACGCATGTGGGTGGAGCCTGGCGCCAGGAAACCGATGTCGGTGATGACTTCCACCCGCTCGATCCGGGCGAACCCCTCGCCGTCCGGTACGCCGTCGACGGCCATCCGTTCCGAAGCAATTTGGAGGTAGTCCCCAGAGCGAAGCGCGGTACTCACGTGCGGAACGGTCATTCCCTACCCCCGGTGCGCCGCCTCGCGGTGCGGCGGTCTGTGATCTCTTCGTGTATACCGCACCGGACCGACAGGTCCTGCCCGGTCTCGCGAGGACTGTCGCTGGACGCCCGGCGCCGGATGGGACCTAACGACCCTGTGCTGCTGCTGGGTTCGAGAGTTTGTAAACGGCTGTGGTGGGAGCAAGAGGGAGGTCGCGGCGGATCCGGGTGCGGGGGACGAACCGGGGCTCACGAGTGAACGTCGTGCCTTCCACGGCACCGTCCTTGTAGACCGGCCCCACGAGCCGCTCGGCGCTGTCGCGGATCCCGATCCGCACCCCGGTTTCCAGTGCGCCCGGCTGCCACGTGCCGAACACGAGCGGCCCCCGCGAGTCTGCCGGAGCAACGCGATCCTCGGGCGGCTCTTCCGGTGGAGGAGCGAAGTCCAGAACCCGGACTCCATGGAGACCGCCCGCCCGGCCGGCCTCGCTCGCGGCGATCTTGCCCAGGGCACTGCGAGAGGTGGGCCGCGGGCCGGGTGCCGGGAGAACGGGCGGAGGCGTCCACCGGCCGAACGCCAACTGCGCGGCATACCCATGCAGCACACGGCCGGCGTGGTCGTCGCCGTACGCGGCAGGCTGCAGCACCTGGCACCGTTTGCCCGCGGCGTCGAGGGTGGAGATGAGCAGGAACCCGGCCGTCGTGTCGAGCTGGCCATCGGGGTGGGCGGCGAGCAGGCCTCCGAGGATGACCGGCTCCGGTCCCACGCAGACGCCGGCCTAAACGAGCGCGACGAACTCGCCGGGCGGCGGTGATCAGTCCTCTGATCTGGGGCTGTGCTCCCGAAGCTGCCACGAAGTGACAAGTAGCTCGCTGTAGGCTCGGTCAGCTGTTCGGGGTGCGGGATTGAGGCTTTTGGAGTCCGATGGAAGAGTGAGGGTCAGGCGGCCTGAGCTAAGGCACTCGATCACACGGCGGCGGGCAGCCGAGCGGCGGCGCAACCGCAGCGCCGGTCGGCGCGGTGACCGCGGCAATGGCGGGACGCCATGGCTGACTCTGGCGGCGACACTGCCAGGCCTGGCCGCGCTGGTCGCCCTGTTGTTCAACTGGGTCGCGGTGAGCCAAACGCGGACGGAACTGCAGATAGCCGAGCAGGCCCAGTTCACCACCCGGTTCAACGTGGCGGTGACGCACCTGGGTTCATCCTCACCGGACGTGCGGTTCGGGGGTATCTACGCCCTGGAGCGCATCATGCAGGACTCGCCACCCGATCAGCCGAGGATCATCGCGGTGCTCTCCGCATACGTGCGCACCCATGCCCGCGCCCCCGCCGACGGTTTCCCAAGGCTGAAGGAGAACGAACGGCCTCCGCCGATCGACCCCGACGTGACGGCCGTGACGGAAGTTTTGGCCGATCGTCCGCAGGGTCAGGACGGTCGGACAAAGATCAATTGGAAGAAAACGGATCTGCGCGGTCTGGAACTGGCAACTCGACATGAAGAAAAGGAGTTCGGAGGCGACCCCTCGGCCCCCCGCTACCTTCCCTTCGCCTTCTCAGACCTCAGTGGTGCGGACCTGCAGGAGGCCAACCTCAGGGGCGTAGATCTACACGGCGCAAATTTCGTGGAGACGAACCTGGCCGGCGCAATCCTCTCGGCCGTGAACCTGAATGGCGCGGGCCTGCCGGCCACGGATCTGACCGAAGCGGTTCTCTCTGAGGGCACGAGTCTGCGGAACACCTTTATGCCAGGCGCGACGCTGGTCGACGCTAAACTGAGCGGGGTGGATCTCACCGGAGCGGCCCTTCAGGGAGCGGACCTGAGCGGCGCCCACTTGACCGGCGGGTGGCCGGACCCGAATGCAGACACGCTCGTTCCCACGAACCTGACCGACGCAACCCTGATCGGGGCAGATCTCACCGGCGCGAACCTGGGATCAGATGAAGAGTTCGACGCGCCTCCCGCGAACCTGACCCGCGCGGATCTGGCCGGCGCGAACCTCACTGGGGCGAACCTGAAGGGCGCCAATCTCACCGGCGCGAACCTGAAGGGCGCCAATCTCACAGGTGCCAACCTGAAGGGCGCGAGTACCGACAAGGCTGTCGGGCTTCCACCCCAGTCCTAGCCTCGATCTTTCGCGACGGTCCGCCGACGGAGTCGGTGGACCGTTTCGCGTTCTGTGCCTGATGGTTGACAGGCCGAGAGCCCGGCTGTCGCGTCGGGTGGGCGCCGGGTTCCACAGCTCCGGTCGGGGTGGTGCTGCTCGCAGGGACGGGAAAGGGCTGGTCAGCCGGGGTTGGGGAGAGCGTCGAGCCGTGCCAGGGCGTTGGTGATCACGTCGGTCCAGGGCCAGTGGCGTGCGAATCTCAGGTGTCGGCGGCGGGCGGTCGTGACAATCCGGGCGGCGGCGGAGAAGAGGCGGAGCCGGAGGCGACGGGGCTCCCACCTGCGGGTTTCGTCGGTCAGAGCAAGCGTGGGCATCCAGGCCAGCAAGTCGAGGGCGATCTGGACGATCTCCAGCCAGATCTGGTTCTGCGCGGTGTCGTGCAGGGGCAGGTTGCGCAGGCCGGTGGCGCGGGCGTTTCGGATGCGGTCCTCGGCGCGGGCTCGTTGGCGGTGCCGCAGCTCGAGTGGCGCGATCGGCATGTCGGTGGTGTTGGTGGCGAAGCAGGTCAGCCGCAGTCCGTCAGCGTCGGTTATGCGCAACTGGGCGCCGGGGTGCGGCCGTTCCTTGCGGACGGTCAGTCGCATTCCCTTCGGCCAGCCCTTGAGACAGTCGCCGGTGATTTCGGCGACCCAGGCCCCGTCCCGGATCTCGCCGCCGGGCTCGACCGCTGCCGTCCAGGCCGGGGCGGGGACTTTGAGTACGGCCTGGTGAATCTGCTCGGTGGTGGTCATGCCTACGGAGTACGACAGCCACCGACCCCGCTTCGCGAGCCAGGCGACGAACTCGTGCGTTCCGCCTCCGGAGTCGGTACGAATCAGCGTCTGGCGTCCGCGCCGGTACTTCTTCGGCAGTTGGGCCAGCGCGAGTTGAGTGGTGGTGATGTGGTCGGCGGCGGTGTTGCTGCCCGCGTTGCCGGGCCTGAGCAGGCCGGCCACCGGCTCACCGCTCCCGCCGCTTCCGTGGTCGACGAAGGCCATCAGAGGATGGTGTCCGAAGGTCTTCTTCCAGGTCGCGGTGGCGCCCTGCTTCTCGGAGTGGGCCAGCACGAGCACCCCGTCCAGATCCACGGTCACCTGCCCTGCGACGTCCGGGGCCGCGTTCTTGGCCATGCTCCAGACACGCTCGCGGGCTTCGGCCCGCGCGGCCCGAATCGCGGACAGGGCCTTCGGTCCAGCCGTGGCGAGGGTGTCGATGAGGCGGGAGACCGTCGGGTCGGAGGCCACCGGCCCGAACACGGTCGGCTGGGCCCGCAGCATCCCGACGTCAGCCAAACAGTCCCCGCCCAGCGCGACCGCCAGGGCCACGTCCAGCAGGATCTTGCCCGGATCGTGTACCGTCCGCGGTCGTCGCCACGGCATCAGCCCCGTCGATATCGCCCGATCCAGCCCGGCCTTGCGGATCGTCTCGACCAGCAGCACGGCCCCGGCCTGGGACACTACCTCCTGGCCGCCGCCCTCGACGTGGATAGGACTCGATACGCTTCTTCACCTGGGAAGTGCCTCCGACGGTGGCGGGAAAAAGGACCTCGACAATCCTCATTCTTGCTGGTCAGAGGTACTTTTCGCTTACCTGGCCACCCGTCGGACAGCACGTTTCACGAGCGTGCGCGGTTAGGAGTCCCAAGGCTGCAGGGGCTCTAATCGCAGCCGTCGGGTCGGCCAGGGTGCCGGCTCAGCCTGGCCGAACCAGATCCGGACGTCTTCCCCGGTCCGGACGGGCAAGCGGGGAAAGTCGTTCTCGGCGTGCTCGGTACGGTGCAGCGCGTGGCCCGGGCCCAGGTGCCGGGCGGCGTACGCGTCGAAGTCGGCCGCGTCGGTCGGATGGCAGATGGTCGCGAGCACCTCGCTCGTGCCCGGCTCCGGCGTGAAGCCCGGGCCGCGCAGCAGCAGGACGTCGTCGCTGTCGATCATGGTGGCGTTGGCGGTGTCGCTGTGCTCCCGCCAGACCGGGCCCGTGTAGAACGCCTCCAGTGCGCGCCGGCGGTGCGCCATGTCGGGGAACGCGCGCAGCCAGACGAAGCGGTCCGGGTCGTCCAGGTCGCGGAACCGGCCGCCGACGGTGATGCCGACCGCCTGCTGACCGGTCACGAACTCGCGCTCGAACAGTTCGATCAGCGTCTCTCGGGCGCCGGGATGCAGGGTGTACTGCCGGAGTTCGACGATGCTCATGCGGTGGCCCGCCCGGTGTGTGAGGTCCATGGTCCAGTTGTCGTCCATGTGCCGCAGGTTAGGGCCGGTCTGCTGACATCAACTGTCAGTGGATACTGGGCGGCATGCGTGCGAGCCGGCTGGTCACCCTGCTTCTGCTGCTCCAGAACCGGGGCCGGATGACGGCCCGGCAGTTGGCCGAGGAACTGGAGGTCTCCGTCCGGACGGTCTACCGGGACGTCGAGGCGCTCGATGCTGCCGGCGTCCCGCTGTACGGCGCCGCCGGGCACGCGGGCGGCTACCGGCTGGTCGACGGTTACCGGACCCGGCTCACCGGACTGACCGTGGACGAGGCGCGGGCCGCGTTCCTCGTCGCACTCCCCGATGCCGCTGCCGAACTCGGCCTCGGCGAGGCGCTCACCACCGCCCGGCTCAAGTTGCGGGCCGCCCTTCCGGCGGAGCTGCGCGAGCACGCCGAGCGGATCCAGGAACGCTTCCTGCTCGACGCCCCCGGCTGGTACGGCGACGTCGACCGGGTGCCTCACCTGGCCGCGGTCGCCGCCGCGATGTGGACGCGGCGGGCGATGGTGCTGCGGTACCGGCGCTGGCGGGCGCCGGAGGAGATCGAGCGACGGGTGGAGCCGTACGGGCTCGTCCTCAAGGCCGGCCGCTGGTATCTGGTCGCCGGTGGGCCGTCCGGGATCCGCACCTACCGAGTCGACCAGATCCTCGGAATCCGGCCGCTGGAAGAAGAGTCCGTCATTCCGGACGGGTTCGACCTGGCCAGATACTGGAACGTCTATCTGGCCGACTTCCGAGCGCGACTGCACACTGCGGACGCCCTGGTGCGGCTGACTCCGGAGGGCGCCCGCCTCCTCGGCGTGACACCCACGGGTGACGGATGGACAGAGGTCCGCGTGCTCATCGAGTCGATCGACCACGCCCACCGAGACTTCCTGCGGCTGGGCGCCGATGTCGAGGTCCTGGCACCGGCCGAACTACGCAACCGCATCGCCCAGACGGCACGAACCCTAGCCACCCGCTACGAAGGATGACCCCTGGGCAGAAGGTTCTCTCGGCCTGGGCACCGGCCACCCGCGCACGCGTGTAGGACCCGATATGCCTCTTCACCTGAGGAGTGCAGCGTTCCTGACCGCGCCAAGACTCCGAACAAGTCCCGTCGCGCCAGGTCAGCGGCACTCCTCACTTCGTTGATCACACATCGGACAGCCACGCTCGTGAAAGCGCGAGGCTAACTGGAGCGCTCAGTCACATTCCGCCCATCGACCGCGACAAGAGCCCGCTGACCGCCGTGGACGAAGAGGCCGTACGCCTCGCCGACGCCTTGGAGGACCACCCGGACACCAGCGACGTCACCGACTCCGGCACCCGCGGCGACATCGCCTTCACCGCGGCCGGGCGCTCCTGGGTGCTCGACTTCCAGGAAGGCGCCGACGGCGAGGTGTTCCAGGACCCGGCCAGCGCCCCGCCCCGGCCGACGGCCCCGCCGCCGACGTGCTGCGCACTGTCGTCGTCCCCGCGCTCCTGGCCCACCCTACCTACCGGGCCGCGGCCTGCTCCCGGCCTTCGTGACTCTCGGTCTGCCGTCGCCGTCCCCGCCCGGTTGGTGGGCTGTGGTGGCGGCAGCACTGCTGGGCGTCGGCGCGCACCTGGTGAACGTCCTTCCGGACATCGACGACGATCTGGCGACCGGGGTGCGCGGGCTGCCGCAGCGGCTGGGCCGTCCGGCCTGCCGGTGGCTGGCCCCGTTCGTGATGCTTGACGGCCGTGGGCGTGCTCGTCGCGGGGCCGAGCGGGGCGACGAAGTCAGGGAGTGGGTGACGGCGGCGACGGCCGGCATCGTCGCCGTGTCGGGTACGGCGCTGCCCGTCGGGGCCCGGAACAGGTGGCCGTTCCGGGCGGCGATCCTGGTGGCCGGTATGGCTGTGGCACTGCTCCTGCTGCGGGGCTCGGACATGGCCTGACATCGATCGACGCGGCCAGGATTTGCGAGATCCACGGATCAGCGAAATCGAACGCCGACACAGAAAACATAGGATGGCTCCCGGGTCGATGCCACAGGTCGAGGGGGCGAACGACCAGGGAAATGGCGCCTAAGGGTGAAACGGTACAGAATTCGCTCGTGCCTTCACGCTCCCAATTTTCTCACATTCATGGGATGTCCTGGACAGTGATTAGCGTGGTATCTATACGCATGCGCCAGTGAGGCGGTCCGAGTCGAGCCGCTCGGCTCACAGCGCGAGCGGCCCCCCCACCCATGCCGTTCCGTCCGTACGTCAGGCGGCCGCCGACGCCGACGGGACGGCCGTACGGCACAGCCGCTGACACGGACGGCGAGCAGCCCCGTCGACTCAGCGCCTTACCCGTAGAAGAGGACGTCTGTATGAGAAAGCCTTGGATTTCCCCCCTGGTCACGCTTGCCGCCGCCGTGCTCGGGGTGACGGCGGCAGGTGTGGCCCCTGCCTCCGCCGCCTCCGACACCCCTTTGCGGGTCATGCCACTGGGTGACTCGATCACCTGGGGCGCGGGCAGCAGCAACGGCAACGGGTACCGCGGTCCGCTGTGGAACAGGCTCGCGGCGGACGGGCAGCCGCTGGACTTCGTGGGCACGGAACGGAGCGGCTCGATGTCCGACCACGACAACCAAGGCCACCCCGGGTACAAGATCCACCAGGTCGCCGCCCTCACCGACGCCTCGCTGACCCGCTACCGGCCCAACGTCGTGACGCTG
>NZ_JBVIAY010000037.1:0-39819 GCF_055573695.1 Streptomyces sp. NPDC030143 | reverse complement strand
GCCACGGCGGCGCCAACCAGGTCTGGCAGCCCTACAACGGCGGCTACCGCAACCCCGCTTCGGGCCGCTGCCTCGACATTCCGGGTGCGTCCACCACCGACGGCACACAACTCCACCTGTGGGACTGCCACGGCGGCTCCAACCAGAAGTGGACCACCCTCGCCACCGGATGACCTTCACTCCCGGGACCCCGGGAGTCCCTGAGCCCAGGGGCTACGGCAGCCTCCGGCCCTGCGCCGAGCCGGACCGGTACGCCCTGGGGGGAGGCCCGGCTGGTGCGTGAGCACCGGCCGGGCCTACGGGCCGTGGAAAATCGTCTATGAACGCCACCGGCTGTGGTTCGGCCGACGGCAGGTGGGAGCGCCTGCTCCAGCAGGTCCAGGCTGCGGCCGACGCGGCAGGCGAGATCGACTGGGACATCGCGGTCGATTCCACCATCGTGCGCGCTCATCAGCACGCTGCCGGCGCTCGGACCGAGCCGCCTCCGGCACCCGCGTCAAAGGGGGCCGAAGAGGTGGAACACCAGGACGAAACGCCGTGGCAGAGCCTGGTCACCTGCCTGGTGGAGGTGGTTGTGGAGGTGAGGGCCTGGGCCGCTCACGGGGCGGGTTCACCAGCAATCTCCATCTGAGCGCGGACGGCCGCTGCCGTCCGTAGTCCCTGGTGGTCACCGGTGGACAGCGGGCGGGCGGCACCCAGTTCAAGCCGGTCCTGGAGAAGATCCGCATCCCCAGGACCGGTCGGGGCAGGCCGCGCAAGAAGCCCGACAGTCTGGCGGCCGACAAGCCTACAAGGCCTACAGCAACGAACCCTGCCGCGAGTATCTGCGACGTCGGGGCATTCGCCACACGATCCCGGAGAAGACCGACAGCCAGTCCGCCCGCCTGCGAACCGGCTCACGCGGCGGAAGACCGCCCGGCTTCGACGAGGACCGCTACAAGAAGCGCAACACCATCGAACGGGCCATCAACCGCCTGAAGCAGTCTCGGGCAGTGGCCACCCGCTACGACAAGCGCGGGTACTTCTTTCTCGGCACCGCTACAGCAGCCCTGATCATCTGGCTGCGAACTTGATCGCCCGGACAAGTCCTAGGCGAGCCGGATCACGTTCCAGGACAGCGGTTGGAGGACTGCGCTGAGGGTGCCGTCGCTCAGGGTGGTCGCGGAGACCTGGTGCGGGGTCACGCGTTCCGGACCGGTGAGGGTGTTGCGTGCGTCGGGGTCGGCGTCCGCGAGGGCGCTGTGCTCGACGACCGACGTCAAAGCGAGGTCGTTCAGGGTGACTTGCAGGGGTAGGGATTGCGTGCGGCTGCGGTTGACGGCGAAGACGGTGACCGAGCCGTCCTCGGCGCGCACGGCGGTGGCGTGCAGCAGGTCGGCCTCGCCGTACTTCTCCGTCTCGTACGTCGGCGAGTCCACCCGCACGTCGAGGACCTGCCCGCGGCCGTACTTCGAGGCCTGCGCGAAGGGGAAAAACGTCGTCTGCCGCCAGGCAGGGCCGCCCGGCTCGGTCATGATCGGGGCGATCACGTTGACGAGCTGGGCAAGGCAGGCGACGGTCACCCGGTCCGCGTGGCGCAGCAGCGCGATCAGCAGCGAACCGACGACGACGGCGTCCAGGACGCTGTAGCTGTTCTCCAGCAGTCGGGGTGCCTGCGCCCAGTCCCGCGAGTCGGAGTCCTCTGTCCCGTTCAACTCCAAGCCGTAGCAGACGTTTCACTCGTCGAAGGAACGATTGATCTTCTTCTTCGACTTCAGCCTCGCACCCACGTGGTCGCAGGTCGCGACCACGTTCTCGATGAAGGACTCCATGTCGACGGCGGAGGCGAGGAAGGAGCCGATGTCGCCGTCCCGGGGCTCGTAGTAGGCGTGCAGGGAGATGTAGACCCTCTCTGTCAGCCTTGGGTGAGACGTCCCGCCTCGGCGGAACCCGGGGCGGTTCACACACCGACTGCGCTGGTCCCTCTGGCGACGACGCCCCCGAGCCCGGGCCTGCCGCAGCCACTACCACCGCCGAGCCACCCTCCAGCCATGAAGACACAAGTCCGGCTGGAGTATGAGGGACGCCCACGGCCCGGAGGTTGCGTTTCAGCAGGTCAGCGAATTCCTTTATGCCGGTGCGCCCCTGTGAGGGGCGATGCACTGCTGAGTCATTGGGGATCGGGGAACGATTCGCCGTTCAGGGGGCGGGTTCGTAGGTGACCGTCTGGTCCGGGCAGCCTGCGGCCATGCCCTGCAGGGTCGCCAGTTCGGCGTCGTCGGCGGCCAGGTCCCGGTCCCAGCGGAGCTTGGTGCCGACCCATTCGGCGAGATACCGGCAGTGTGCATCGGCGGCTGGCGGGAGCCATTCGGCGGGGTCCTGGTCGGCTTTGCTGCGGTTGGAGCGTGCGGTGACGGCGACGAGCGAGGGCTCGGCGCCCTGGTCGGAGCACTCGGCGGTGGGGCTCCCGGCTGTGGCCGGCCGGGAGCCCTCATGGGGAACGGGGGGCGTGGGTCAGCCCATGCCCTGGAGGCGCCAGATCTGGTTCCTCTTGTTGGTCAGCGCGCTCTCCGGGTCGCAGGTCCACTGGTGGATCTTGGCTCCGGCGGTGGTCGAGATCTGGCTGACGTCGACGCACTTGCCGCTGTGGACGGCGGCCAGCTGGTAGTCCTTGCTGTTGCCGAGCGCGGTGACGGGCTTGAGGGTGAACATCTGGTTCGTGGAGCCGTTGCAGGTGTACTGGATGACGGCGGCACCGTCGGCGGTGGAGGCGCCGGAGACGTCCAGGCACTTGCCGCTGTGCTGGTTGACCACCGTGTAGGTGTTCGCCCGGCCGGCAACCGGCTTGAAGTCCAGCATCTGCTGGTAGCCGCCCTCGCAGTAGTACTGCTGGTACTGCGCGCCGTCGGCGGTGGACAGGTTGGTGTCGTCCAGGCACTGGCCGCTGTGCTGGGCCACCGCGACCGTGGAGACCGTCGTGTTCGACGGCGGGAGCAGCGTGACGGTGTACGCGTCGGACGCGTTCGTCCAGGGCACGGTGAGCGAAGCGGCGTTGCCGCTGACGGTCAGGGTCTGGTCGGAGACCGTGACCGGGCCGGTGACGGCGCCACCGCTGTTGTTGGGGATGCGCTGCAGGACGGCACGGACCTGGCCGTTCTCCACGACCGAGGTGGTGTCGAGCCGGTTCAGGCTGACGGTGACGTTGCCGGTGTTGCCGTTGCTGCCGAGCAGGATCTTGGCGTTCTTGGCCGTGTTGTCCTTGGTCGCCAGGCCGTCGGTACCGGTGCCCTGGGTGAACTTGACGATGTTGCCGGTCTGGGAGCCGTAGTAGCGGTACAGGAACCACTCGCCCAGCGGCAGGTACTGGCCCGCGCTGTTCTTGGTCAGCAGGTTCGCCTCGTTGTCGTGCAGGCTGCTGCCCATGGCCCAGTTGGCGCGCAGGCCGTCGGCTCCTGCCCGCTCCAGGCGGGAGATGTACCAGGCGCCGCGGCCCGGGGTCTGCTCGTTGGTGTTGGCGTACTCGTTGACCTGGAAGGGGCGGCTGGTGGTCAGGGACCGGGCCGACAGCTTGGAGCGGACCGCGTCCGCGTCGGAGACCGGGTCGCCGGGCAGGGCGTGCCAGCTGTAGACGTCCGGGGCGACGTTGTTGGCCTTGACGTAGTCGAGGTACGTGTTCCACCACGTCGAGGCGGCCCCGCCGGGGCTCCGGTAGGTGCTGGGCCCTACGATCACCGCGTTCGGGATGGCGGCCCGGACCTTCTGGTAGGCGCGCTTCCACATCGCGAGGTACTGGCTCTGCGTCCGCCCCCAGAACGGAGTGTTGTCCGGCTCGTTCCACAGGTCCCAGTCGACCGTCATGTTGTTGGCCTTGACGTCCCCGATGAGCTGGTCGAGGAAGGCGTCGAACTTCGTCCAGTCGCCGTTGTCACCGGGCCAGGCCTGCGTGGTGGTGCTGTCGGCGCCCCACAGGTCGTGCGGCAGCAGCACGAACGTGCCACCGAGGGCGACGGTTCGCTTGTACTGGGCGAGGGTGGAGTTCCAGCGGGTCTGGTAGGCGGCGAGGCTGGTGCCGTAGCCGCCGCTGTTGAGCTGCGCGCCGCCGGCCCGCATCAGGTGCCACTTGATGTCCTTGTAGAAGTGGTCCTGCGGCAGTGAGGCGTCCGGCGTCATCCCGTAGATGGTGCCGGAGGCGTGGTAGGTGGGGGCGGCCCCGGTCGTGGAGAAGTCGACGGTGACGCTGGTGTCGGCGGCGTGCGACGGGCCGGCGGGCACCAGGGTCGTGGCCAGGGCGGCCAGGAGGACGGCCACGGACGAGGTCGCTCGGCGCCCGCTGCGGGTAGCGGGTCTGGGAAGTGTCCAGCGAGAATTCATGCTGCGGCTCCTGCTTGAACGGGGAGGCTGGCCGGGGTGGGAACATCCCCGGGGCTGTGCGTGGGGGGAGAGAGACGGTCGGTGCGGCCGGCCGAGAGCCCTGATGGGACGGGGGGCGTGGGTCAGCTGATGCCCTGGAGGCGCCAGATCTGGTTCCTCTTTGTGTTCGCCCGGCCGGCGACCGGCTTGAAGTCGAGCATTTGCTGGTAGCCGCCCTCGCAGTAGTACTGCTGGTACTGCGTGCCGTCGGCGGTGGACAGATGGGTGTCGTCCAGTTGCATGCCCGTGTAGTGGTTGCCGGCCGGCGGGAAGACCAGGCCGATCGTGCTGGTCCGGCCGTTGGCCAGGGCGCGGGCGCTGGCGTTCGGGCGGTAGCCCAGCTCGTCGATGACCTCCTGGATCCTCCGGCGCGTGTCGTCCGACACCGGGCGTTTGCCGCTCAGCGTGTACGAGACGGTGGAGCGCGAGACACCGGCCCGCTTGGCGATCTCACCGATTTTCACGGCGGCTCCTTGGTCGAACCGATTCGATGTTCCGCGCAACAGAATCCTCGAATCGCGTAGGTGGTGAAGTGGGCACTCGGGCACTTCGGCACTTCGGTGGCAAGTCCACCGATCACCGGTCGTCGAACCGGTTCGGTGAGGCGAAGATAGGAACGACGCAAAGGGCTGTCAACGCCTGCGGCGAAATTTTTCGAAACCATCCCGTAACCCGGAACTCGCCGCTCTCCGTGAGCGCGACGCCCTTCACGTCATGGTGAAGGGCACCGACTGGACGCCTGGGAGCATCCCCGTTGACGGCTCGGAAGCCCGGCATCCGGTCCTCGTCCGTGCGCAGCGGGCGCAACAGCTGGGCGGGCAGGGAGAGGTCGGCCCGGCGGAAGGGGACGAGGTAGACGGCGGTGACCGGTTCCGAGTCGCCGTCGGGGCCGGGCACCTTCTCCCGTACGACACCGGGGTCGCCGCCGTCCTCGGGGACCTGGCCGCCGAGGTCCGACAGGGCGGAGGGCGTGTGGACGGCTCCGCCCCCTGAGCGCGGCCACACCGTTCGCACCGCCGCTTGACATCACGTTTACGCGAACCATTGACTTTCGGCCACGGCTGTCTCTACCGTCTCGCAGAATATCGAACGATGTTCGCCATTTCGAACGTCCGAATCGCCGCATGAGTGCCCAGTGGAGGACACCTCAATGCGTAATCGCCTCAGAGGCAGCCGCCGCGCCCTCGCCGCCCTGTGCGGCTCGGTGCTGTCCATCAGTCTGCTGTCCGCCGGGCCTGGGGCGACGTCCGCCCAGGCCGCCGACGACCCCAACGCCGTCGCGCTGGACAAGGACGCGATCGTCGCGGCCAACCAGCTCGACGAGCCCAAGTGGTACAAGGACAACATCCCGTTCCTCGACACCCCCGACAACGACATCGACGACGTCTACTACTACCGGTGGAGCACCTTCAAGCGCGCGCTGCGCTACACGGTGCCGGGCACCGGGTACGTGTCGACCGAGTACGACGTCCCGATCGGGTACGCCGGGAACCCGTACACCGCGCTCCCGGACGCCACCGGCTACCACCTGCTGGACGGGCGCTGGCTGCACAACCGCGACTATGCGGGTGACTACCTGGACTTCTGGCTGCGCGGGGCGGGCAACCCGGGCGTGCGGAACTTCAGTGAGTGGATCACCAGCGCCGCGTACCAGCGCTATCTCGTCACCGGTGACGCGGCGCAGATCAAGTCCGCGCTCCCCCACCTCATCGCGCTGTACAAGCGGTGGGACTCCAACTTCAACAGCGACGTCACGGTCAACGGCACGCAGTCCACCAGCGACCTGTACCACCAGAGCCCGCTGTCCGACGCCACGGAGTACACCGAGACGTCGATGCACAGCAGCAACTGGTTCAGCGGCGGCCGCGGCTACCGGCCCACCATCAACGCGTACATGTACGCGGCCGCCCAGGCGATCAGCAAGATCGCCGCCATGAACGGCGACACGGCGACCGCGAACGACTACGACGCCAAGGCCGCGCAGCTCAAGGCGGCCGTGCAGAACTCGCTGTGGGACCCGCAGCGCAACTTCTTCATGCAGGTCTACAACACGGACAGCACCAACGGCACCCTGAAGCAGACCAGGACGACCTGGCGGGAGCTGATGGGCTTCGCCCCCTGGGCGTTCAACCTGCCCGACGCGCAGTACTCGTCGGCGTGGAAGTACCTGACGGACGCCAAGCGCTTCAAGGCGCCGTTCGGGCCGACGACGCTGGAGCGGGTGCACGACTTCGAGGCCGAGCAGGCCACCGTCAACCACGCGAACATCTTCAGCGGATCCACGGCCTCGAACGGCAAGTACGTCGGCCAGATCGACTTCGACGACAGCTACGTCACCTTCACCGTGGACGCACCCGGCGCCGGGACCTACCCCGTGACCGTGCACTACGCCAACGGCACCTCCGGCACGTCGACCCACAAGCTGATCGTGAACGACGACACCGCGAACCCGATCACGGTCAGTTACGCGCCCACCGGGGCCTGGCAGAAGTTCTCCGAGACGCAGTCCGTGACCGTGCAGGTCCCCATGAAGGCCGGGGCCAACACGCTGAAGTTCGCCAAGGGCACGAGCTTCGCCGAGATCGACCGGATCACCGCGAACCCGTACTTCAACTACCAGGCGATACCCGCCGTGCAGAAGCGCGACGACGCCAACTGCTGCCACTGGAACGGTCCGAGCTGGCCGTTCCAGACCAGTCAGGTCCTGACCGGTCTCGCGAACCTGCTCCAGGACTACCCCGCGCAGAGCTTCGTCACCAAGGCCGACTACCAGACGATGCTGGCCCAGTTCGCCGACCTCCAGCACAAGGACGGCAAGCCCTACATCGCCGAGGCCGCCAACGGTGACACCGGCGACTGGATCTACGACGGGTTCAACTTCAGCGAGCACTACAACCACTCCAGCTTCAACGACCTGGTGCTCACCGGTCTGCTGGGCATCAAGCCGCAGGCGGACAACACGCTGGTGCTGAAGCCGCTGGTCCCCTCGGGCTGGGACTACTTCGCGGTGGAGAGCCTCCCGTACCACGGCCACACCTACTCGATCCGCTGGGACCGGGACGGCACGCACTACGGCAAGGGCAGCGGGCTGCAGATCTTCCAGGACGGCGTCCGCATCCACCAGTCGGCGACCCTCGGCAACACCACCGTGAACGTGGCCGCCCCCGTCACCCCGGCGCAGCCCCCGCGGCTGATGAACGTGGCGGCCAACCCGCTCACCGCCGAGCAGGACTGGCTGGGCCGCACGATCACCCAGCCGTACCCGAAGGCGTTCGCCTCCTACACCAACACCGTCTCCAACGGCCCGCACTGCCACAGCGGCCAGGCATGCAAGCCCACCACCTTCGACGCCCCGCTCCGGGCGACGGACGGCTGGATCCGCTACGACAAGATCCCCGACAACCGGTGGACCAACTCCGGCTCGCCGAACGCCACCGACCACCTCGGCGTCGACTTCGGCGCGCCACGCAAGATCAACGAGGTGAAGTTCTACACCTACGACGACGGCGCGAACATCCGCGTCCCGGCGAGCTACACCGTCCAGTACCTCAAGGACGGGGCGTGGGTGGACGTCCCGAGCCAGACCAAGAGCCCGGCGGCGCCGGTCGCGAACAACGCCAACGAGGTGACCTTCCCGACGATCACGACCTCCCAGTTCCGGGTGGTCTTCACCCCCCAGGCGGGCAAGTTCGTCGGCGTCACCGAGCTGGAGTCCTGGTACCCGGAGACACCGCGGGTGAAGATCGTCAACAAGAACAGCAACCTGGAGCTCGGGATCGCCGGTTCCTCGATCGCCGCCGGAGGTGCCGTACAGCAGCAGAGCGCCAGTGACAGCGCCAACCACTGGTGGAAGATCGTCCCGGCCGAGAACGGCTACTACAAGATCTTCAACACCAACAGCGGACGGGTCCTCGGCGTCAAGGACGCGTCCAAGACCGCCGGCGCGGCGGCGCTGCAGTGGGGGGACACGCTGACCGCCGACCATCTGTGGTCGATCGTCGACGCCGGTGGAGGCTACGCCAAGATCGTCAACAAGAACAGCGGCCTGGTGCTGGGGATCGACGGGATGTCCACGTCGTCCGGGGCGGCGGCCCTGCAATGGGACGACAGCGGCACGGCCGACCATCTGTGGCGCATCACCGCGGAGGACGGGTCCACACCGTTCACTTCGTGACCGGGCCGGCCGGCTCGTGACCTGACGTCCGCCGCGTCCCCTTCCGGGGGCGCGGCGGACTTCTCTTTACCCGCCCTCCAGCCACGCGCGCGGTTCCCCGCGACCCTTCGGCATCGGTGTGTCTGTCGTGGACCTCGAGAGTGCGGTGGGGCCACGAGGTGGCGAACCGGGTCGGGTCACCGGCGGTCGGGATGGCCGCCGCGGGTGGTGACCCACTGGGAAGGAACCGCACAGTGGTCCCGGTCGTGCCGTCGTGGGCGATCGGCGCCAGGCCGGTCACCGCGCGCGGGCACCCCATGCGGTAGGGCGCGGCGCATGTTCGCACACTCGGCCCAGAACCAAAACTGGTGGTGGACCGCTCACCCGGCGGCCCACTGACTGCGCGTACACCGATGCCGCGAAGGCCACCCGCCCTTCGCCCGGTTGCACCACCGCACGCCCGGCCCTGACCAGGAGACGCCTGCTGGAGAAACGCTATGCGCACAACCCCGAGCCAGGGGACCCTCCAGTGGCGTAAGTCGAGCTACAGCTCCAACACCGGCGGCGACTGCGTCGAGGTCACCGGGCTCCCCAATGCCGTCGCTGTCCGGGACTCGAAGAACCCCGGCGGCCATTCCCCACGATCTCGCCTGCCGCGTTCTCCACGCCCTTCGGCTACTTGAGAGCCAGTCGGTGCCACGCGCGGAACATGTGAAGGGGCACAGCCGCCTTCGCCGCTGTGCCCCTTTCATCGTTGTTCATCGTCATCGCGCGCTGTCGTGCGCCCATGTCCGGTCAGCCGTCAGGCCGCTCCGCACCGCGCCGTTCCCGCAGCCACGCGGTGGCGGCCGGCGCGGCGACCGCGAGGAGTCCGATCGCCGTGATCCAGTCCTCCCGGACCCCGGCCAGCACGGCGAGCAGCAGTGCCGCCACGGTGACCAGGCCGTAGCTACCGGTAGTTCGTTGAACTCGTCGGTAGGTGGGGTTGACGGCTGAGTGGGTCGGTCGCACTGCGGTGGGGTGTCGAGTTTCGGGGACGAGGATGACCGAGCGACGTCCGTGTCCGCCGGCGCCGGGGCCGGGGCCGTTGGAGGAGTACGGCGGCAACCTTCTCGTCCTCTGCGGCAACTGGGAGCCGGAAGGCCGAGTCGAACTACCGGATGGACGGGCATGAGGGCAACGAAGCACGCCGCGCCGCAACCGTGGCGCAGGCACGGACCGGTCACGGCACCGCCGTGCAGCCGGACGTCGCGCAGCCGACCGGCGTCCGCTTCGCCCGGCATTGACCAGCCCGCCGGTCAGCCTTCACCGCTCCGCAACCGAGCACGAGCGGCGTTCGAATCCCGGGCCGGGCACTGTTAGGCTGCGCCCCCGTTGTTGTTTAAGGTGCAATCAACGCGCACATCATGGCAAGGAGAGGGCGACCGGGGGATGGTCCTCGATGACGCGTCCGCGGAGTTCCACGAATTCTTCGAACGCCACTATGCCGAGCTCGCCCGTCTGGCACACCTGCTGACCGGCGAGAGCGACGCGGCGGACGACCTCGCGGCGGATGCCCTGGTCGCCCTGTGGCAGCGCTGGGACCGGTTGCGGCAGGCCGACCACCCGCTCGCCTACGCCCGCGGTGTCGTGGCCAACCTGGCGCGGGGACGGATCCGCAGCACGGTGCGGGAGCGACGTCGGATCACGCTGTTCTGGTCCCGCAGCCCCGAGAAGGTGGAGGGGCCGGACATGGCGGCCGTGCTGGACGTCCGCGCGGCGCTCGCCCGGCTGCCGTTCCGCAAGCGCGCCTGCGTGGTGCTGCGACACGCCCTCGACCTGTCGGAGAAGGACACGGCGGCGGCACTGGGCATATCAGTCGGAACCGTGAAGAGCCAGACCTCGAAGGGAATGGCCGAGCTGGAAAAGCTACTGGGCGCACACGCGGCCGGGGACCTGGTGCCAGGAAGGAGGAACCGGTGAACGAGGAAATCGACCGTCGGCTGCGCGAGGCCGCCGAGGCCCACCAGCCCGACCGCGCGCGGATGCTGGCCCGGGTGGAACGCGGCATGGCCGGCCCCGCCGTCCGTCACCGCGCGCGACCGTTCGCGAGGTCCGGGACCAGGGTCGCCCTCGCCGGGCTCGCCGCCACCGGCATCCTGACGACCGGCGGCCTCGCCGTCGCCGCCATCGTCGCGACCCCGTCGCCGTCGCCCACCGTGGCCACGCCTGCCGCCCCGTCCCCGACCGTCAGCTCCCCGCACCCGACATCGGCCGGCCCCACCCCTGTCGCGCCGCCTCCGGTCACCACCCCGGGCAGCTCGCGCCCGACTCCGTCGGCCACCAGTCCCTCGCCGACCGGCGGCGAGAACCAGAACGGGCCGCTGTGGTCGGCCGGCTCGCTGGATGCGAAGAGCACCGTCTACTGGACGCAGAGCAACCTCGTCCTCAAGACGACCCAGCCGCTCACCTCGCTCACGGTCGAGATCCGGATCGTGCAGACCGGCGGGGCGAAGAACACCGGCACCTGGCAGACCCTGCCGAATGGTGACTTCACCGTCACCGTCCAGGAGGCCGACGGCGCACTGGTCTACCGCTGGGTCCTCAAGCCGGGTCTGACCGTGCCGGCCGGGAGCCATGAGTTCGCCGCGCAGTTCAACAACGGCCCCGGCGTGCGCAGTGCCGCGGGCGACGGCTACCGCGTCGACGCACAGGGCTCGGGCGGCTCCGCGTCGGTCCGGGGAGGGTTCGTCCCGACCCGGTGAACGCCGCTGTGCGGCAGGGCGACGGCGGCGGCCGCGAAAGTGCTTCCCTTGATCGCGGCAACCTTTGTGTGCGTGGCGGCAACTGACAGGCATCCGGGGCTGGATCAAGGCCCGCCGTGCCAGAAGGACAGACCGTTGTCAGATCAGAACCGCTCTCATCGTCGCCGTCCGGCGACCCGCCGCGTGATCGCCGCCTCCGTGGTCCTCGCCGCCGCGGGCGCCGCCGTACCACTGGTCGCCCTGGCCGCACGCACGCCGGAGGCCGCCGCACCGGCCACGGCAGCCGACGCGGCGGCCGGCAGTGGCCGCTACTTCGGCACGGCAGTGGCCGCGGGCAAGCTCGGCGACTCCACGTACTCCGCCGTTCTCGACCGGGAATTCAAGATGATCACCCCGGAGAACGAGATGAAGTGGGACGCCATCGAACCCTCCCGCGGCAACTTCACCTTCGCCGCCGCCGACCGAATCGTCAGCCACGCCACCGCGCACGGCCAGCGACTGCGCGGCCACACCCTGGTCTGGCACTCCCAACTGCCCGGCTGGGTCAAGTCCATCACCGACGCCGGCACCCTGCGCACGGTGATGAAGAACCACATCACCACCACGATGAGCCACTACAAGGGCAAGATCTACGCCTGGGACGTGGTCAACGAGGCCTTCGCCGACGGCGGCAGCGGCCGACACCGCAGCTCCGTGTTCCAGGACGTGCTGGGCAACGGCTTCATCGAGGAGGCCTTCCGCACCGCCCGGACCGCCGACCCCTCCGCCAAGCTCTGCTACAACGACTACAACATCGAGAACTGGTCCGACGCCAAGACCCAGGGCGTCTACAAGATGGTCAAGGACTTCAAGTCCCGCGGTGTGCCCATCGACTGCGTCGGCTTCCAGAGCCACTTCGCAAGCAGCGGCCCGCCGGCCAGCTACCAGACCACCCTGTCCAACTTCGCCGCACTCGGCGTGGACGTCCAGATCACCGAGCTCGACATCGCCCAGGCGTCCGCGACCGCCTACACCAAGGCCGTCCAGGCATGCATGAACGTCACTCGCTGCACGGGCATCACGGTGTGGGGCATCCGCGACAGCGACTCCTGGCGCACCGGTGAGAACGCGCTGCTGTTCGACGCGGGCGGCAACAAGAAACCCGCCTACAACGCCGTGCTCACCGCCCTGGGCAGCACCGGCAGCACCGGCGGCAGCATCGGCAGCGGCGGCACGCAGTCCGGGGACATCATCTCCGGCGCCGTCTACACGCTCTCCAACGCGGCCGCCGGACGCGTTCTCGACGAGCCCGCGGGCCACAACGGCAACGGCACCCCGCTCCAGGTGTGGGACGCCAGCGGCGCCTCCAACCAGCAGTGGCGGGCGGGCCGCAACAGCGACGGCTCCTACACCCTGACCAACATCGCCAGCGGCCGGGTGCTGGACGAGCCGGCCAACCGGACGGCCAACGGGACGAGGGTGACGGTCTGGGACGCCAACGGTGGCGCCCACCAGCACTGGAAGGCCCGCCGGAACAGTGACGGCTCCTACACGCTGACCAACGTCGCCAGCGGCCGGGCGCTGGAGATCCCCGGCGGTCGGACCGCCAACGGCACTCCCGTCCAGATCTGGGACACCAACGGCGGCGGTGCCAACCAGCGCTGGACCTTCCAGCCGACCGCGGCGCCGAAGAGCGACACGTGTGCTCTTCCGTCGACGTACCGGTGGACCTCGACGGGCGCGCTGGCTCAGCCGGCGAACGGGTGGGCCTCCCTGAAGGACTTCACCACCGCGACCCGTAACGGCAAGCACCTGGTCTACGGGTCGAACTACTCGGGATCGGCCTACGGCTCGATGGCGTTCAGCCCCTTCACGAACTGGCCGGACATGGCGTCGGCCCGCCAGACCGGCATGAGCCAGAAGGCGGTGGCGCCTACGCTGTTCTACTTCGCGCCCAAGAAGATCTGGGTGCTGGCCTACCAGTGGGGTCCGTGGCCCTTCAGCTACCGCACCTCCAGCGACCCCACCGACCCGGGCGGCTGGTCCGCGCCGCAGCCGCTGTTCACCGGCAGCATCCCCCGCACCGACTCCCCCACCGGCCCGATCGACCAGACCCTGATCGCCGACGACAAGAACATCCACCTGTTCTTCGCCGGTGACAACGGCAAGATCTACAAGTCGACCATGCCGATCGGCAACTTCCCCGGCAGCTTCGGCTCGTCGTACACGACCGTCATGAGCGACACGGTCAAGAACCTCTTCGAGGCGCCGCAGGTCTACAAGGTCCAGGGCCAGAACCAGTACCTCATGATCGTCGAGGCTCGCGGGGCGAGCGAGCAGCGCTACTTCCGCTCCTTCACCGCCACCAGCCTGAACGGTCCGTGGACCCCGCAGGCCGCCACCGAGTCCAACCCCTTCGCCGGCAAGGCCAACAGCGGCGCCACCTGGACCAACGACATCAGCCACGGCGACCTGGTCCGCACCAACCCCGACCAGACCATGACCATCGACCCCTGCAACCTTCAGTTCCTCTACCAGGGCAAGTCCCCCAACACCCCGCCGAACACCTCCTACGACAACCTGCCGTACCGCCCCGGCATCCTCACCCTGAAGCGCTGACCCGCCTCCCGGCGAAGTTGCCGGCCCGACGAAGCTGACGAGATGCGCCCCCATCGAAGAGATGGGGGCGCATCTCGTCAGCTTTCACCTACTTGAGTGCTGCACCGCTACTTGAGCGCTGTACCGCCCGAGTTGTGATAGGCGATCGTCTTGTTGATCAGGTTTCCGCCGTCGGACTCGACCGTGGTCTGTTCGTCCTGCCCCGGACCGAAGAACAGGCCGGCGATGTGGGCGTCCGCGACCTGGCCCATGTGGGCGAAGAGCCAGTCCACCTTGTCGTCCTTTTCTCCAGCGCCCCGGTCAGGTCGGCCCACCAGGAGTCCGGCAACGGGAGGTCGTGCTGGAGGATCGGGTCGTCGGACAGGACCGGCTGGTCGACGCGGGCCGACAGTTCCGCCCGGTAGGCGGTGTCGTCGTCGACGGCGTCGTGCACGCCCAGGAGGTCGGGCCCGGTGCCCATCGAGGTCGCCGAAGGCATGCTGGGCATCGAGGGCGCCGTCCCACAGCTTCCCCGACGCCTTGCCCTTCGGTGCTGACACCACCAGGGATTGGCACCGCCGCGCGGCTGACTGCGGCGCGGTGCGCGTCGGCTCCCGCAGGCAGACCACCGCGGTGAACGACACCGCAAGGAGGTCGAGCCCCACTGACGGGCCCATCCACGCCGTGGATGGGCCGGATACGGGATTCGGATCGCCCGGAGGATCGCGGTGCTGCCCGGGACAGCCCATAGTCATCCCTACCCGCACGCCGCTGTCCGCACCAGCCGCCGACGTGCGGTCGTTCCCAGCATGCCGTGCGCCGTCGGCGCCCGAGCAGGCATGCCCGCCCTCGTACGCCGTCCCCTGGAGTCGTCATGCCCGGTTCCGTGTCCCCGACCCCGCCCTCCGCCGCGGTCGACGACGGTGCTCCGTCACCCGTCGCCGCGTCGGGCCCCGCTCATGTGGTGCGCCTGACCCTGCTGATGGCGGGCAGCTGCCTGCCGATCCTGGGTGCGGTGCTGATCGCCCCGGTGCTGCCGAGGATGCAGGACCACTTCACCTCGACCCCGGGGGCCAAGGCGCTGGTTCCCCTCGCGCTGACGGTTCCGGCGCTGTCGCTGGCACTGCTGGCACCCTTCGCCGGGGTGATCGTGGACCGGCTGGGCCGCAAGCGCCTGCTGATCGTGGCGACCCTCCTGTACGCCGTGTTCGGAACGGCGCCGCTCTGGCTGGACTCGCTGGGCGCGATCATCGCCAGCCGCGCCCTGGTCGGTGTCGCCGAGGCTGCCATCATGACCTGCTGCACCACCCTGATCGGCGACTACTACAGCGGCCGGCAGCGGGCGAAGTACCTGGCGCTGCAGGCCGTGTGTACCTCCGTGTCGGCCACCGCCTTCTTCGTGATCGGCGGCGCCGTCGGCGCGGCGGGCTGGCGCGTGCCCTTCTGGATCTACGCCGTGAGCCTGATGATCGCCCCGCTGATGGCCGCCGCTCTGCCCAACCCGGCTGCCCGCGCGGCCTCCGACGAAGCCCCGGCCGTGGCCATGACCGGTCGTCCGTTCCCCTGGCGGCCGCTGGCGGGGATCTGCGCCCTCACCTTCTTCGGAGCGATGGTCTTCTACACGGTCCCGGTGGAGATGGCGTACCTGCTCGACGACCTCGGTGTGGAGGACCCCGGCGTCATCGGTCTGGCCACGGCGATCGCGAGTGCCGCCACCGTGGCCGGAGCGGTGATCTTCGCCCGGCTGAAGCGCTCCCCGGAGCCGGTGCTGCCCGCAGTCTTCGCGGTCTGCGCGGCCGGTTTCGGGGTGATGTTCCTCGTCGGCAGCGCCCCCCTGCTGCTCGTCGGGGCGGTGGTCAACTGTCTGGGTACGGGCATGCTGCTGCCCGCCCTCCTCACCAGTGCCATGTCCCGGCTGGCGTTCGAGGACCGCGGCCGGGGCACTGGGCTGTGGACGTCGGCCTTCTTCGGCGGTGCGTTCGTCTGCCCGCTGGTGCTGCTCGGCCTGGAGTCGGCGGTCGGCTCTCTCGCAGGTGCGGTGGGCATGCTGGGGCTGGCCGCGGCCCTCGTCGCGGCGGGACTGTCGGTGGCTCGCTGCCGTGCGCACGCCGTCGCCCCCCAGCCGCTGCCGGAGCAGGCGGCCTGAACAGCAGACGCTGCAGACGTAGCCAACGCGGCAGCGGACCGGCCGCACGCCGCGGAAGGCGTCCCCACGACGGCCCAGGCGACGGGCCGTGCCGGTCCCGGGCCGTGGTCAGAGCCGGCCCGGGACCGGCACGGCGCCCTGTCCGGCGGACGGCGCCTTTGCCGGGCCGTGGCCCGTCAGCGTCGCGCCCACCTCCGCGGCCTTCTGCCGCAGCCAGATATGGGCCGCGTCCTGGGTGTGAACCGGGTGCCACCACATCGCCTCCTGCACCGGCACGGCCTCGAACGGGCAGGGCAGGACCCGCACCGCGGCGGAACGGACCGCCCTGCGCGCCAGACGCTCCTGGATCATCGCGATCCGGCGGGTGCCCTCGACCATGTGGGGCAGCAGCTGGAAGGTCTGCACCGACACCTCCACCCGGGGGCTGATGCCGAGCATGCTGAGCTGCCGGGCGGCCGGGGCGTCGTAAGGGCGCTGGTAGACGGCCCAGGGCAGGCGGGCCAGCTGGTCCAGGGTGAGTTCGTGGCCGATCTCGGGGTGGTCGTCGGCAATCATGCACAGCCAGCGGTCCTGGTGGAGGTCGACGCAGGGGAAGCCGTCGATGACGCCGTGCGGCAACAGCAGTCCGTCGACGGTGCTGAGCAGGGCGGCGGTGTTCTCCGTGATGTCGGGCGTCGGATGCCGGAAGGTGAGCCGGATCCCGGGCGCCTCCTGGTGCAGGACGCGGGCGAGAGCGGCGCCGAACACGGCCGCACCGTAGTCGGCGGCGAGCAGGGTGAACTCGCGGATCTCGGCGGCCGGGTCGAAGTCGGCCTGGCTGGAGAAGACACGCTCCAGCAGGTCGCACGCGGTTGCGCTGCGGTCGCGCAGGGCGACACCGAGCGGTGTCAGCTCGTAGCTGTTGCCGCTACGGGCGAGCAATTCGTCGTCGAAATGACGGCGCAGCCGGGACAGCGCCGCGCTCATGGCGGGCTGGCTCAGCCCGACGCGCTCGCCGGCCCGGGTCACATTGCGCTCCTCCAGCAGCACACGCAGGGCGACAACCAGATTGAGGTCGAGTCGGGACAGGTTCATCGGACACCACCTGGGCGAGCAAGAGCCATTCATCTCATGGATTCGACGCATCCACAGGAGCGATTTCCGTGATCCGTCGATCGAGGCCACAGTAGACCGCAACCCAGCGGGAGGAAATCTCATGGCAACGCTCGTGCAACCTGCCGGCCCGTTCGCCCTCGGCACGGTCTCCGCGCCGGACGGGGAGCCGTTCCCCTGCCTTCTGGCCAAGGAGCGGGTACTCGACCTGGGCAAAGCCCTGGACTGGGCACCGTCCGGCGTGCGTGCCGTACTGGAACGCTGGGAGGAAACCCTCCCGGTCCTGTACGCCCTGGCGGACGACGACGCCCTGGACTGGCGGCCGCTGGACGGCCTGCACCCGCACGCCCCGCTGGAGCCCCGCCAGATCTTCCAGTCCGGTGCCAACTACCGCCAGCACGTGATCGACCTGGAGGTCGCCCACCGCTCCCCCGACGACCCGCGCACCGTGGAGGAGGCCCGCGCGGAGATCGCCGCGGTCATGGACCGCCGGGCCGCCGAGGATTTGCCGTACGTGTTCATCGGGCTGCCCAGCACCATCGCGGGCCCGTACGACGACGTCGCACTCCCTTCCTGGGCGAAGAAGCCGGACTGGGAGCTGGAGCTGGCGGCGGTCATCGCCAAGTCCGCCTACCGGGTCTCCGTCGAGGAGGCCCCGGAGTACGTCGCCGGCTACACGATCGCCAACGACCTCACCGACCGCGCGACCGTCTTCCGGCGGGACATGCCCGCGATCGGCACCGACTGGCTGCGCTGCAAGAACGCCCCCGGCTTCACCCCGCTCGGGCCCTGGATCGTGCCCGCCGAGTTCGTCTCCGACCCCGGTGACCTGCGGATCACGTTGAAGCTGAACGGCGAGACCATGCAGGACGAGTCCACCAAGGACATGCTCTTCGGCGTCGCGCGGCTGGTGTCGTACATCTCGCAGACCTCCCGGCTCCTGCCCGGCGACCTGGTGCTGACCGGAAGCCCGGCCGGCAACGGCATCCACTGGGGACGGCTGCTGCGCGACGGTGACGTGATGGAGGGGTCCATCACCGGTCTGGGTATGCAGCGCACCCGCTGCGTGGAGGAGAAGTCATGAGCCTGGACCGCCACGACCCGGAGGGGGCGATCGCCGAGGCCGCCAAGGCGTACTCCAACTGGGGACGCTGGGGCGAGGACGACGTGCTCGGCACGCTGAACTTCCTCGACGAGGCCAAGCGGCGCGAAGGCGCGGCACTGGTGCGCCGGGGCGTGAGCTTCTCCCTCTCGCAGCGGTTCGACATGGACGGCCCGCAGAAGGGCTGGCGCCGGCGAACCAACCCGGTGCACACCATGCTCGACACCGGCACCGACGCGGCGCTGGGCAACCAGGGCTTCCCGCACGGTATCGGCGGCGCGGACGACGTGATCGCGATGCCGCTGCAGTGCTCCACCCAGTGGGACGGCCTCGGGCACATCTTCGACCACGGCAAGGCGTGGAACGGACGTGACGCCGAGAAGGTCGTCACCTCCGCCGGCGACCTGGTCACCGGGATCGAGCACATGGCCCCCCAAGTCGCCGGTCGCGGCGTACTGCTGGACGTGGCCCGGGTCATCGGTGACGACGACGGCACGCCGGAACTGCCCGACGGTTTCGCGATCACCACGGAGCACCTGACCGCGACCGCCGAGGCCCACGGCGTGAGCGTCGGCCGCGGCGACATCGTCCTCGTCCGCACCGGGCGCCTCGCCCGCGCCCGGCGTGACGGCTGGGGCGACTACGCGGGCGGCCCCGCGCCCGGTCTGTCATTCACCACGGCCGGCTGGCTGCACCGTACCGAGATCGCCGCGATCGCCACCGACACCTGGGGCTTCGAGGTCCGGCCCAACGAGTTCGAGGGCGCCTTCCAGCCGCTGCACCAGGTCGTCATCCCCAACATGGGCCTGCTGATCGGCGAGATGTGGGACCTGGACGCCCTCGCCGAGGACTGCGCGGCCGACGGCGTGTACGAGTTCTGGCTGACCGCGGCACCGCTGCCCATCACCGGAGCCGTCGGCTCCCCGGTCAACCCCATCGCCGTCAAGTAACCCGCCCGGCCGCCGAGCCGCCCAGCGCCCAGCCGCCAACCCGGCGCCCGCGACCGCTCCGGCACCCGGCCGCCGACCCGCTCGGCCGCCGGCCATCGGCGCCGACCCGCCTACCCGCCGGATGCGCCGCCACCCTCCCCTGACAGCAGCGGCGCATCCGGCCCCGCACACCGTCCCCACCTCGCACCCCGTCCCCACCCCCGGCCCGCGCACCCAGCGGGCGAGCCGCACACCGCCGCCCGAAGCCGCGCGGCCCAACCTCGGGAGGTTCCCCGACATGGCTGACACCCTCACCCACTCTCGACCTCGCTCGAGCGGGGGGAGCCCCACCGTCCTCGTCATCGGCGGGGGCGCCTCCGGCAACGCCGTCACCATCCTGCTGCGGCGTGCCGGTCTCAGCGTGGACCTGATCGAGGCCAAGCCCGACTGGAACGCCACCACGGGCTCCGGTATCACCCTCCAGGGCAACGCCCTGCGCGTCCTGCGCGAACTGGGCGTGTGGGAGCAGGTGAGCGCCTCGGGATTCGCCTTCGGCTCGCTGGGCGTGGCCGCCCCCGACGGCACCGTCCTCTTCGTGGCCGAGGACCTCCAGACCGGCGGCGACGACCTGCCGGCCACCCTCGGCATGCAGCGCCCGCGGCTCCAGCAGATCCTCATCGACGCGGTCCGCGCCTCCGGAGCCGACGTCCGGCTGGGCACCACCGTCGACACCCTGGAGCAGGACGCCGACGGCGTCTCGGTCCGCTTCAGCGACGGCACCGAGGGCCGCTACGACCTGGTGATCGCCGCCGACGGCCTGAACTCCGCCACCCGCTCCGCGATCGGCATCACCGACAGACCCGAGCCCACCGGCATGGCGATCTGGCGCATCGCGGCCCCACGCCCCGAGGGCCTGGACCGCACCGACCTGGCGTACGGCGGCCCGGCCTACATCGCCGGCTACTGCCCCACCAGCGAGAACACCATCTACGCGTACGTCGTCGAGGCCAGCCGCGACCGGGTCTCCATCGACCCGGCCACGTACGCGGACGAGATGCGTCGGCTCGCCCAGGCCTACGGCGGTTTCTGGCCCGAGATCACGAAACACATCGACGACCCGGCCAAGGTCAACTACACCTGGTTCCACCGCCACCTCGTGGAGGGCCCGTGGCACCGCGACCGGGTCGTGCTGGTCGGGGACGCCGCCCACTGCTGCCCACCCACCTTCGCCCAGGGCGCGGCGATGTCCCTGGAGGACGCCTCCGTCCTCGCCGAGTTGCTCACCACCCGAAGCGACTGGGACGACCAGCTCTTCACCGACTACCACGCACGGCGCCTGCCCCGCGTACGCATGGTCGTCGACGCCTCCGTCCAGCTCGGCCAGTGGCTGCTCGACGGGGTGCGCGACGCGGACATGCCCGGACTGGTGGGCCGCACCATGACCGCGCTGAAGGAACTCCCGTGACCGAGCCCCTGCCGACACCGACGATCGACGTCCACGCCCACCTCCTGCTCCCGGAGGTCGAGGAGGCCGTCGCCGGTCACCCCGGCCTCGCCGAGGCCCGCGACCTCGACGCCCGCCGCAACGGGTCGGCGGCCCTCGCCGTGAACGGTCCCATGGTCGGCGCACGCGTGCCGAAGCTGACGGACGTCACCGTGCGCCTCGCGGCCATGGACGCGGCCGGCGTGGACGTGCAGCTGGTGAGCCCCTCGCCGTCGCACTACCACTACTGGGCCGAGCCCCGGCTGGCCGATCGGGTCTGCCGGCTGGCCAACGAGGGGACCGCGGCACACCGCGCCAAGGCCCCCGACCGGCTTCACGGCCTCGGGCTGGTCCCCCTGCAACACCCCGACCTCGCCGTCGCCCTGCTCGACCACGCACTGGGCCAGGGCCTGAGGGGCGTGGAGCTGTCCTCGCACGCGCCGGGGCCGGGCGGGACACGAGCGGTGGAACTCTCCGACCCACGGCTCACACCCTTCTGGGCACGCGCGGAGGAGGCCGGCGCCCTGGTCTTCCTGCACCCGTTCGGCTGCACGCTCGACGAGCGCCTGGACCAGTGGTACCTGTCCAACACGGTCGGCCAGCCCACCGAGAACGCCGTCGCCCTCTCCCACCTGATCTTCTCCGGTGTCCTGGACCGCCATCCGGGTCTGAAGCTGATCGCGGCGCACGGCGGCGGCTACCTTCCCACCCACATCGGCCGCTCCGACCACGCCTGGCGGGTCCGCCCCGACGCCCGGGACTGTGCCCGTGAGCCGAGCAGCTACCTCGAGCACCTGTACTTCGACTCCCTCGTCCACGACCCGCACGTGCTGCGGGAGCTGGTCCGGGCCGCCGGTGCGGACCGGGTCCTGCTCGGCTCCGACTTCCCCTTCGACATGGGCACCGAAGACCCGCTGGGCGCGCTGCGCGCCGCGGACCTGCCCGATGCCGACTTCCACGCCATCCGCGGCAAAAACGCCGCCACCCTGCTCAACCTCACCTGAGGGGGACCCCCATGAGTAACCGCCTGCTCACCCACCTGCGGCACGTCGACCTCGCCGTGCCCGACTACGACAAACAGCTCGACTTCTACGCCGGCGTCTGGGGCCTGACCAAGGTCACCGAGGACTCCGGGATCTCCTTCCTCGCCGCCGAGGGCAGCCCCGAACAGTACGTCGTACGGCTGCGCAAGGCCGCCGAGAAGCGCCTCGACCTGGTCTCCTACGGGGCGGGCAGCCCGGCCGACGTCGACACGCTGGCCGAGCAACTCCTCTTGCAGGGCGTGCAGTTGATCTCCCAGCCGGGAAAGGTGGACACCCCCGGCGGTGGCTACGGCTTCCGCTTCTTCGACGTCGACGGTCGCACCATCGAGGTCTCCGCCGACGTCGAGGCCCGGCAGCACCGCAGGATCGAGGAGAAGGAGGCGATCCCGGTCCGCCTGTCGCACGTCGTGCTCAACTCCCCCGACCTGAACAGGACCCGTGAGTGGTACGAGACCCACCTCGGCTTCCGCCTGTCCGACACGCTCAGCTCGCCGCACATGGGCGAGGTCATGCACTTCATGCGGATCAGCAACCAGCACCACTCGATGGCCATCGCGAAGGGCCCGCACACCTCCCTGCACCACATCTCCTTCGAGATGCGCGGCCTGGACGAGTACATGCGCGGCTCGGGCCGCGTGATGCGCTCCGGCGCCCGCAAGCTCTGGGGCCCTGGCCGGCACATGGCGGGCGACAACACCTTCACGTATTTCCTCGACCCGCACGGCAACACCGTCGAGTACACCACCGAGCTGGAGGAACTGGACGAGGACACCTGGCACCCCCACGTCTACGACTTCTCTCAGCCCGAGGTCACCGACCAGTGGGGCACCGCGAACCCGATGAACGAACTCATCGCCAAGGAGTCGTTCAACGACGTCGACCGCGGCGTGTTCGTCGCCCCGCCGGTCTGACCGCCCGGCCGGCAAGATCCTCCAGCCACCGGGGGCGCGGTGATCCGCTGTCCTGCCATGACTGCACTCCGCGCCCCGGCTCCTCCGTGCCTGCCCGCCCGCCCCCACGCCGACTGGACCCTCCCATGCGCTTCGCCACTTACGAACACCGCGACCAACACCATGTGGCCGTCGTCGACAAGGACGGCACACTCCGCCCCCTGCCCGGTGTCCACTCCCTGACCGGACTGCTCACCGAGGCGGGCAGCATGCCGGGACTGCTCGGCGCGGGCACCAGGACGCTCGACGCCCCGGCCGGTCCCCACGTCTCCGAAGTGCGGCTGCTGCCGCCGCTCCAGCCGCCCACCGTGCGGGACTTCGTCACCTTCGAGGAACACGTCGAGGGCGTACGGCGCTCCGTGGACGGGGCCGCCGGCGTGCCAAAGCGGTGGTACGCGGCGCCGACCTTCTACTTCACCAACCCTTACGCGGTGTACGGCCCGCACGACGACATCCCCGTGCCCCCGGGGGCGAGCCTGCTCGACTTCGAGCTCGAGGTCGCCGCCGTGATCGGCAAGGAGGGCCGCGACCTCACCCCCGAGCAGGCCCGCGACCACATCGTCGGCTACACCGTCTTCAACGACTGGACGGCCCGTGACCTGCAGTCCGCCGAGATGAAGGTCGGCCTCGGCCCCTGCAAGGGCAAGGACACCGCCACCACGCTGGGCCCCTACCTGGTCACCGCCGACGAACTGGAGCAGTACCGGGACGCGGACGGCTTCCTGCGCCTGGCACTGACCGCCTCGGTGAACGGCGAGGTCGTGGGCAGGGACCTGCTGTCCAACATGAGCTGGACCTTCGAGGAGCTGGTCGCCTACGCCTCGCGCGGCACCGTCGTCCGCCCCGGCGACGTGCTCGGCTCCGGCACCTGCGGCAACGGAGGCTGCCTCGCCGAACTGTGGGGCGTCCGGGGCGAGCAGTCCCCGCCCCCGCTGAAGCCGGGAGACACCGTAACCCTCACCGTGGAGGGCATCGGCACCGTCTCCAACACCGTGATCGCGGGCAGGGAGCCGGAGCCACTGCCGACCGCCCGCCGCCGCACCCGGGAGCGGCCGTGAACGACCTGCACCCCAGGAGACTCCTCGGCAAGGTCGTCGTCGTCACCGGCGCCGCACGCGGCCAGGGCGCCGCCGAGGCCGAGGCCCTGACCCGCGAGGGCGCCCACGTCATCGCCACCGACGTAGCTCGGGCCCCCGGCTGCCGCCGCCTCGACGTCACCGACGAGGAGCACTGGGCACAGCTGGCCGCCGAACTGAGGGAGTCGTACGGCCAGGTGCACGGCCTGGTCAACAACGCGGGCATCACCTGGCGCGCCCGCCTCGACGACGTGACCCCCCACGACGTCGCCCGTGTCCACGCCGTCAACGTCACCGGTCCGCTGCTGGGCATCCAGCACCTGACGCCGCTGATGCCGCCCGGCTCGTCCATCGTCAACGTCGGTTCCACCGCCGCGCTCAGCGGCCATTACCCGGTCGCCTACACGACCAGCAAATGGGCGCTGCGCGGCCTGTCGAAGACCGCGGCCACGGAGCTCGGCCCGCGCGGCATCCGTGTCAACACGATCCACCCCGGCTTCATCGAGACCGAGATGACCGCCTCCACCGCCCCTGCGTTCCGCGAGGCGAACATCCGCGAGACCCCTCTCGGCCGCACCGGCACGGAGGACGAGGTCGCCCCGCTCGTGGTCTTCCTCCTGTCCGACGATTCCTCCTTCATCACCGGCGCCGAGATCCCGGTCGACGGCGGACTCACCGCGCACGGCGGCGTCAAGTCCATCTCGGACGCTCTGGGTCCGACTGCTGCCGGACCGACTGCTGCGAGTTCAAAGGCGAATTGAAACGGCTGTCAGGGACGCGCGGCGGCGCTCCGGTTCGCGCCGAGAGCGCGATCGTCGTCGGCGGCGACCTGCGGCACAAGTCCGCGCTCAAAACCCAGCGTCTCGTCACGAAGGTCGTGTTGCGCGTCGGCGGGGCCGCCGCGCCCGGGCCGCGTGAGTGCGGTGGCGACGTCCAGGGGGGCGTCGGCGGGGGCCAGACGCAGGTTGCGGCGGTGGCCCGCACGCACGCGGTCCGTCTCCTGTGGCGCCGGCGGATGGCTGCCGACCTGGCTCTGCCGTTCGGGGACGGGACCTGTGGCCAGGGCGTCCACTTTCGGCCCCGCGAGGGCGACTCCAGCTGGCCCCATTTGTGGGTGATTGGTGAAGATCAGGCGTCGTGATGCGGCTCCTGTAGGCGGTTTGATTCGGGACCACCCATGGCGGTGCCGGGGTGCTCGGTTCTGGGTGGGCAGTGGAAAGGTGAGGCGTTACTCAAACAGGTGTCGGTGGGCTTGGCTCCATGCCAACTTGTCTTCGAGGTCCTGCAGGTAGCCGTCGGCCGCCCAGGTCGCCTGGGGTTCGTGCCCGGCATCGGCCAGCCGGCGTACTCGTTCGGCGTTTTCCCGCTGCTCGCGGATGACGGCGTCGACGATGTCGGCGGTGGAGAGGAGGCCGTAGGCGGTGCAGAACCGCTGCAGGCGTCGATGGCGGTCGGGCGGTTGCGGATAGCGGAGCCAACGGGTGCACTCGGTGTCGTCCCTGAACGGTGCCACGTACTGCAGTGCGTAGGCGATGTCGTGCAGGCGTGCTGCCGGGCGAGCGAAGTCGAAGTCGATGATGCCCACCGGCTGCTGTCCCTGCCAGATCACGTTCCATGGGCCGAAGTCGCCGTGGCAGATCACCTCACCGTCAGTGGACTCCGTTGCGCCGACGGCCCAGGCGGCATTGTCGGGCGGGGTGAAGCCCGCGGTTGCGTCGTGGTACTCGCGCAGCAGCCGGGCGAAGGCGGTCAAGCCGTCGTCTTCCACGACTTTGGCCCACCCCAGCGGCCCCGACTCTCCGTCGATATAGCTGAGGACCTCGCGGCCTTCCTCGTCGAGCCCCAAGGGCCGCGGAGCGTAGGGGAAGCCCACTGCTTCGAGATGGCTCAGCAGTGCGTGCACCGTTTCGGTCCAGGGCTGGACGGGTCGGCGGACGGTGTCGCCGATCCGCACGACCTGCCGGTGAGCGTGATCCTGCAGCACGTCCTCGTTCGTCACCCGCAGAGGCTATCCACCCCGCCGACAGCGCGACACCTGGATTATGCGGACCCGTTCGTCGCCGGCGCCCGCAAGACCATCGGCGACGCTGCCGAATTCCTCGGACTTCGAACGGCAGATCACCACCGTCTCCGAGCGGCTCGGCATCCAGGTGCGCTCCGCCTGGCGTTACTTCGATCACCGCCCACAGCCGATCACAGCAGCGATCGGCACTCACCTGAGGGAGCGTCACTTCCGACCATCAGACGACAAGGCGTACGCCGTCTCACGCGAGCCAGTCTGCTGTAATCGAACATCAAGGTAACGCTGCGCGACGACTCCCCAAGATCTGTGCCAGAACCGAATTCGGGCAGCGTTTGTTCGCCGATTCCCAAGGCACCGCGCCTTGGCCATGTTCGATTGGCCGCCGGAATCTTTGAGCTACTTGTTCAGGGGCGGAAGGTGCGGCGGTAGGTGTCGGGTGGGACGCCGACGCTGCGGTGGAAGTGGCGGCGCAGGGTGGTGGCGGTGCCCATGCCGGTGGCCGCGGCGATGGTGTCCACGGTGGCGTCGGTGGTCTCCAGTAGTTCCTGGGCGTGGCGAATGCGCTGGGTGTGGAGCCATTGCAGTGGCGTGGTGCCGGTGAGGTGCTTGAAGTGGCGGCCGAGGTGGCGTGAGCTCATGCGGGCCTGGCGGGCCAGGTCCTCCACGGTGAGCGGCTGGTCCAGCCGCTCCAGCGCCCAGGGGAAGAGCTCGCCCAGGGGATGGTTGCCCGGGGCGGGAAGGGGGGTGGCGATGAACTGGGCCTGGCCGCCGTCCCGGTGGGGTGGGACGACCAGGCGTCGGGCGATCTTGTTGGCGTTGGCCGAGCCGTGGTCGAGGCGGACCAGGTGCAGGCACAGGTCCATGGCGGCGGCCTTGCCCGCGGAGGTGAGGACGTCGCCGTTGTCGACGTAGAGGACGTCCGGATCGACGGTGGCCGCCGGGTGGCGCCGGGCCAGTTCCCGCGTGTGGCCCCAGTGTGTGGTGGCGCGCCGGCCGTCGAGCAGTCCTGCAGCGCCCAGGATGAAGGCGCCCGTGCACAGTGAGGCCACGCGGGCACCGGCCGCGTGGGCCGCACGCACCGCCTCGATCAGCTCGGCGGGCGGGTCGCGGTCGGTGTCGGCCCAGCCGGGGACGATCACTGTGTCCGCGTGCGCGAGGTGGTCGAGCCCGTGGTCGGGTTCCAGGCGGAAGCGGTCGACGTGCACCGGACCGCTCCCGCAGAGGGAGAAGTCGTACCAGGGCTCCACGATGTGGGTCAGATCGGCCCCGAAGACCTCGACGGCCACGGACAGTTCGTAGTGGAGCATGCCGTCGGTGACGGCCAGCGCAACAGCGGGCATGTCCGAAACTGTACGCGGCATGTCGTTTCCGACGCTCGTGCGGGGCGCTGCCGGAGGGACAGGATGTGGATGTCAGGCCGCAGAGGATCGACCTCGCAGCGGGCGTTCGAGTACACGGGAGCGGTCTCATGGGATCAGGTCAGCTGGTGTCGGTGTTCGGCGCCTACGGTCACACCGGGCGGTTCGTGGTCGCGGAGCTGGCCGCGCGTGGGTTCGTCCCCGTGCTGTCCGGGCGCGACGCGCAGACCTTGAAGGAGCTGGCCCAGGAGCACGGGCTGGAGGCTCGGATGGCGTCGGTCGACGACCCGGCCTCGCTGGACCGGGCCGTGGCGGGAACAGCGGCGGTCATCAACTGCGCCGGCCCCTTCGCATCGACCGTCGGCCCGGTGATCGAGGCCGCGCTCCGCGCGAAGATCCCTTACCTGGACGTGGCCGCCGAACTCGAGGCCAACCTCGACACCTTCGCCCACTACCGCGAGCGGGCCCGGGACGCGGGAGCGGTGATCGTCCCGGCCATGGCCTTCTTCGGCGGCCTCGGCGACCTGCTGGCCACCGCGGCGATGGGCGACTGGACCGAGGCCGACGAGGCACACATCGCCTATGCGCTCAGCAACTGGCACCCCACCGCCGGTACCCGGCTCTCGGGCGCGGTCTCCCGCGAGCGACGCGGCGGCCACCGCCTGCGCTACCGCGGCGGACAGTGGGAACACCGCACCGACGCCGCGCCCACCCTGGAGTGGACGTTCCCGGAACCGATGGGACCCCGGCCGGTGATCGGGGAGTTCACGATGGCGGACGTCGTCAGCGTCCCCCAGCACCTCTCCATCCCCGACGTGACCACCTACATGACCGCCGAGGCGGCCCGGGACGTCGCCGCCCCCCACACGCCGGCCCCGACCGCCGCCGACGAGAGCGGGCGCTCGAATCAGACCTTCCTCGTCGACGTCGTCGTCCGCTCCGGCGGAGCCGAACGCCGGGCCACGGCCAGCGGCCAGGACATCTACGCCGTCACCGCGCCCCTCGTCACCGAGGCCCTCGAGCGCGTCCTGACCGGCCGCACCAAGACCGTCGGCGTCGTCTCCGCCGGCGAGATGTTCGACGCCCCCGACTTCCTGCGCGCGCTCGACCCGCACATCACACTCGACCTGCACCCGCAAAAGCGTCGCTGACAAGCTCGGCGAGGCCGACGGCATCCTGATCATCGATGACACCGGGTTCCTCAAGAAGGGCACCACCTCAGCCGGGGTCCAGCGCCAGTACTCCGAAACCGCCGGCCGGACGAGAACTGCCAGATCGGCGTCTTCGCCGCCTACGCCTCCGCCCGCGGCCGGGCCTTGGTCGACCGCGAGCTCTACCTCCCGAAGTCCTGGACCGAGGACCGGGAACGCTGTCGCACCGCAAGGGTCCCCGACGAGCGGGAGTTCGCCACCAAGGGCGAACTGGCCCGGCACATGGTGCTGCGGACCGTCGCCTCGCCGCTGCCCATTGCCTGGGTCACCGCGGATTCCGCCTACGGTCAGGACAACCGATTCCGCCGGATGCTGGAACAGTCGGGTGTCGGACGGGGGTAGTGACCTCGGGTCCTCAGGCGCGACGTTCCGCAGCGAGCTGCTCCAGTACTTCGATGTCCGGTACCTCGAGGGCCGGAATCCTCAGCCACCGGACAGGGAAACCGTATGCGCCGGCTTCGCGGTCGCGGAACTCTATACGCAGATACGCGCCCAGCTCGTCTTCGTCGACGCTGGCGTGGACGAAGCTGTAGCGCAGCACAGTGATGTCTTCCCACGGTATGTGGGTGTCCTGGTGGTGCAGGCCGTCCCCGTCAGCGGTCAGCGGACCGAACTCCACCCGGCCTCTCGCCGCCAGCGTGGCTCTGGCCTTGGCCAGCTGCACTTCGGTGACGTGGGTGTGGATGTGAGCCATCAGTGGCCAGATGGTGGAAGGGGGGCGATCGGCGATCTGGCCGGCGCGAAAGGCGGCCCCTGGGGTGGTAACCGGTGGGTCGGCCAGACGGGATGCCACGACGGTGCCGTCGGCGAACTCCAGCCGCTGAATGTACAACCACTGCGTGACCACCACGTCGCCCTCTGCGGAGTGTCCCTCGAGATCATTGGCGAACCACAGGTGAGTGATCTCCGCCCAGGGATACATCCGAGGGGCGGGGGCTGCCTGCCCGTCGCCGCTGTCGTCCACGGTCAGCATGACACCGCTGTGTTGCACGCGGAGCATCACCGCCCGCGGCCCGTCAAGGTCCTCGACCTGCCCAGGCAACATTCCGTGCTCGGGGCCCGCTGACGGGTCCTGCTCTGAGGGGACGGCTCTGACACCTTCCGATCTCCGATTTCTCCCCCACCAACGAGCCATCCGCTCCCCCTCCCAGATCCCGCCGTTCCGGGCCCTGATCGCCGGCCTCGGCTCGACACGCCACCGCCCACAGCCTCCCCCAACCCCGGCCATTCCATTCGGATCACCGACCGCCGGGAAGCTGAGCATGTGGGCGAAGGCGAATCCGACGATGGAGGCGCCGTGCGTGTCGGTGTACTGCCGGTCGGTCTCCCCGTCTCATGACCGAGTGGCACCAGCGGTACCGCGGACCCGGGCTGACCGCCTGAACCATCACCGTGCATCCACGCACCCCGCCGGGAGCTCGTCCGGCGGGGTGCCGGCATGTGGCCCGGTTCAGCCACGGAGTCACCTCAGGCCATGGCCACGACGGCCGAGATCAAAGCCTGCAGGCAGACCCTTTCGGCCTCCTCGTCCGGCAGCGAGAGGTGCTGCATCGTCAGTCCGTCGAAGCCCGCGAGGAAGAACCTCGCGATCGTCTCGGCGGGCTGGGCCAGTTGGTGGCGGGTGCGTTCGGCGGCGTCGCTGATCAGTTTTGCCGTCACTGCCGAGATCCCGCTGTAGTGGCTGTGCAGTGCCTCCCTCAGACGAGGCGTGCGCAAGGCGAACAGGGTCAGCTCGGTGAGGAGCTGGTGTGACGCGGGCTGCCGCAGCACGGTGCCCCAAAGGGCCTCGGCGAGCGTGGCGATGGTCTCCTCAAAGCTCGCGTCCGTGGGTGCGGTCTGCTCCACCTGGGCGACCAGGTCCTCGGTGAGCTGCTCCATGACGGCACGGTAGAGGTCTTCCTTCGTGCCGAACGTATAGTGCACGGTCGCCTGTGCCACACCCAGCTCCGCGGCGATAGCGCGGGTGCTGCCGGCGGCGACGCCTTCCCTGGTCATCAGGTCGATGGCCGCCTTGATCAGTTGTGGGCGGCGCTCCGCCGCGGATACGTGAGCCATTCCTGCATCCTAGGCGACTCAGTCTGGTGATCAGGTCACTCGACAATATCGCCGTCGCAGCAGGGGTGTCTTGGGTGCGAGGTGCAGAGGCGCTTGCCCGACTCCTGTCCCCGCCGGGCGTCTTCAGACCTCCGACCGTTCCATCAATCGACTGTGTCGGCCAACGCAATCGAGCGACCTTGTCGAGTGACAAGGTCGCCTGTATGGTTCTAACCAGCGACAGCCTGCGCCGAACGAAAGGCAAGCCCGTGACCCACGAGACCCCGCGCGGAACCGAGCCGATCCCCCAGCGTCCCGCCCTGCCTTTGGTCGGCCACGCCTTCGACATCCCCGGTGGCGCCGACGGCCTGCTCCACGTGATGAAGGAGGCCAAGGAGCTGGGGCCGCTGTTCAAGCTCCGCATCTTCGGCACCGAGATCAACTTCGCCTCCGGCCTCGACCTCGTCACCGAGCTGGCGGACGAGAGCCGGTTCCGCAAGAACGTGCACCCCGACCTCGTCATCCTCCGGGAGATTGGCGGCGACGGACTCTTCACCGCGTTCAACGACGAGCCCAACTGGCGCAAGGCGCACGATGTCCTGATGCCCGCGTTCTCCCTCGGCGCCATGCGCGGCTACCACTCGACGATGCTCAAGGTCGCCCGTGAACTGATGGGCAAGTGGGACCGGTCCGCCGGCACGGAGGCCGTGGACGTCGCCGACGACATGACACGACTGACCTTCGACACGATCGGTCTGTGCGGCTTCGGCTACGACTTCGAGTCCTTCAGCCGCGAGGAGCCCCACCCCTTCGTCACCGCCCTGTCCAGGGCGCTCGGCTTCGCCCAGGCCAAGGGGGAGTCCATCCCCGGCACCGAGCTGTTCAAGTGGAGGCAGGCCGAGCAGTTCCGCGCCGACGTGACCCTGATGAAGGACCTGGTCGACGACGTGATCCGAGAGCGCCGGGCCTCCGGTGACCAGAGCACCGACGACCTGCTCGGGCGCATGCTGCACACCCAGGACGCCGTCACGGGCGAGCGCCTGGACGACGTCAACATCCGCTACCAGGCGATCACGTTCCTCATCGCCGGCCACGAGACCACCAGCGGTGCCCTGTCCTTCGCCCTGTACTACCTGACCAAGCACCCCGAGGTGCTCGCACGCGCTCAGGCCGAGGTCGACGCGCTGTGGGGCGACTCGGACGCGCCCGAGCCGGAATACGGGGACATCGGCAAGCTGACGTACATCCGCCAGGTGCTCAACGAAGGCCTGCGCCTGTGGCCGACGGCCCCCGCGTACGCCGTGGAGCCGCTTGAGGACACCGTCATCGGCGGGAAGTACGCCGTGCGCAAGGGCGAGTCGATCCAGGTGCTCATCCCGCAGCTGCACCGGGACCCCGCCTGGGGCGAGAACGTCGAGCTGTTCGACCCCGACCGGTTCCTGCCCGAGCGGGAGGAGGAGCGGCCGGTTCACCTCTTCAAACCGTTCGGCAGCGGCGAACGCGCCTGCATCGGCCGCCAGTTCGCGCTGCACGAGGCGACTTTGGTCCTCGCGCTGGTGATCCACCGCTACCGCCTGATCGACCACACCAACTACCAGCTGAAGATCAAGCAGTCGCTCACTCTCAAGCCCGACGAGTTCACCTTGAACCTGGCCCGGCGCACCAGCGGGGAGCGACGCCTGCCCACTGCCGCGGCCGTCGCCGCGAGCAGCGCTCCCGCTGACCGGGACCGGCCCGCCGTCCGGCGTGCCACCGGAACCGCGCTGACCCTCCTGCACGGCTCCAACCTGGGCACCTGCGCGGGCATCGCGCACGACTTGGCGGCGGAGGGCGACGAGCGCGGCTTCGCCCCGTCCGTCGCCTCCCTCAACGACGCCGTGGACAAACTCACCACCGATGCCGGCCCGGTGGTGATCGTGGCCGCTTCCTACAACGGCAGGCCCACCGACGACGCCACGGATTTCGTCGCATGGCTGGAAGGTCTGGAGCCCGGCGCGCTCGACGGCCTCCAGTACGCCGTACTCGGCGTCGGCGACCGCAACTGGGCCGCCACCTACCAGCGCGTCCCCACTCTCATCGACGAGCGGCTCACCGCCGCGGGCGCCACCTCACTCCTTGAGCGCGGCGCCGCGGACGCCGCCGGCGACTTCGCCGGCACCGTGGACCGCTGGACCGGCGACCTGTGGAACACCCTGCTGGAGCAATACGGAGCCGTCGGAGAAGCACAGGAGGCAGAGCCGGCCCCCGACCAGGAGAGCGGACTGTACGAGCTGGAGGACGCGACCGACTCGGTCATCGGCGGGCTCGCGGCACGGCACGGCGTGCAGCCCATGGAGGTGCTCGACGCGTACGAACTGGTCGACCTGAACCATGAGTTGGGCCGCTCCAAGCGGTTCCTCAGGCTGCGTCTGCCCGCGGGCGTCACCTACCGCACCGGCGATCACCTGGCCGTCCTCCCCAGCAACCCGGACACCCTCGTCCAGCGGGTGGCCGACCGCTTCGGCCTCGACCTGGACCGCACCGTGCGACTGCGCGCCCGTCGCCGCAGCCGCAACACGCTGCCCGTCGACCGGCCGCTGACCGTGCGTCGCCTGCTGACCGACTTCGTGGAACTGCAGGATGCCGCCACCCAGGAGCAGGTCGCCGTACTCGCCGAGCACACCGCCTGCCCGCCCGAGAAGCGGCCCCTGGCCGAACTCGCGGCGGCGGCCCCGCAGGCCTTCAGCGAGCAGGTGACCGCCGCCGGACACAGCGTCCTGGACCTGCTGGAGCGCTACCGCGCCTGCGAGCTGCCCTTCGAACGCTTCCTGGAACTACTGCCCGTCCTGCGCCCGCGCCACTACTCGATCTCCTCGTCCGCCCAAGCGGCACCCGGCGAGGTGGACCTGATGGTGTCGCTGCTCGCCGCGCCCCACCGTGGCGGCGAGGGCACGTTCCACGGCATCGCCTCGCACTACCTCCAGACCGTGAAGGCGGGCGACACCGTCCAGGCCAGGGTGCTGCCCTGCAGTGAGGCCTTCCGACTGCCGCGGGACGAGTCGGTGCCGGTGATCCTGGTCAGCGCGGGCACCGGTCTGGCGCCCTTCCGTGGCGCGGTCCTCGACCGCCACCACACCCGGTCCACCGGAACGCTGCTGTGCTACTTCGGCTGCGACCACCCCGACGTCGACTACCTCCACCGTGCGGAGTTCGAGGCCGCCGAGGCAGCCGGAGCCGTCAGCATGCGGCCCACCTACTCCTGCGCCCCCGAGGACGGTGCCCGCTTCGTCCAGAACCGCATCGCGAAGGACAGCGACGAGGTCTGGGCGGTACTGGAGGCCGGCGGACGCGTCTACATCTGCGGAGACGGCCGTCGCATGGCTCCGGCGGTGCGGGAGGCGTTCATGGCGATCTACCGCACGTTCACGGGCGCGGGCGACGAGGAGGCCACCGCCTGGCTGGCCGCCCTGATCGAGTCCGGCCACTACGTGGAAGACGTCTGGGCCGGCTGACCGCCCGCGGTGCGGTGGCAGACGTCCACCGCACCGCATCCACTCCACCGCATCACCGATCGACGGGCCACCGACGTCCGACACGTCCGTGGCCCGTGCCCCGAAACGCGGCTCATGCCCCCTGACTCGTGAGGCTCTCATGCTTGTTGCACACTCGGCGCACCGCCGAGGAACGCCAGCGGCCCCCAACTGCACGCAGAGGAGCGGCCGGTGAACGCGCGAAGCGGCTCCGCCCTGACCTTCGGCGTGGCGGTGGCGCTCATCGCCGGAATCACTCTCGGCAACGGCGGGGCGAACGTGATGCCCGTGTTCGTCGACGACTTCGCGTCACGTTTCGGGCTGTCGGACTCCGGCGCCGGGCTCGTGGCCGCGACCCAGCTGATGACGACGGCGATGGTGACGCTGCTACTGGCCAAGCGGGCCGCACGGCCGGGGCGGGTGCTGATGACCCGCTTCGGGCTGGCGCTCTCGGGAGCAGGCTTCCTCGGAGCGGCAGCGGCAACCAGCCCGGTGACCCTGGTCCTGGCCAACCTGGTCCTCGGCGCCGGGCTCGGCGCGGTCTACGCGGCTGCCACCGCAGCGCTCGCCGCCACCGACGACGCCGACAAGGCGTCCGCCGTCACCATCTCCGGCACGGTCGGTGTGACGGCATTGCTGATCCTGGGCGTCCCCGCGGCCAACCACGGCCTCGGGGAGGGCACCGGCTTCCTGCTCATGGCGTTGTGCTGCTTCTTCGCCTGGCCACTGACACGCCGACTCCCCGACGGCCCCGCCGGTCCCGCCGGTCCCGCGACACCGGACGCCGGACCCGCCGGTACGGCAGAGGCGAACGCGTCCAGGCCGTCGGTGGTTCTGCTCCTCGGGACCGCGCTCCTGTGGGCCGTCACCCAGGGCGCGTGGTCGTACGCCTCGGTCCTGGGCCGCCAGCACACCGGGATGTCCCACTCAGCCGTATCGGCCGTCCTCGCCATCTCCAGCGTCGTGGCGCTCGTCGGCGCGGTGGCGGGCCCCGTGGCGGCGCGGCGCTTCGGACGCATGAGGTCGATGGCCGTCTTCGTCACGGCGCAGGCCCTCGCGATGGCGGCCCTGGTCCTCACCCACGACCCCGTGCTCTTCACCGTCGCGGCCGTCCTCTGGCAGACCTGCCAACTGGCCGTCCTGGTGCAGATGCTGGCCGCCGCGGCGCTCATCGACCCGACCGGATGCCTGGTCGCCTCCCTCAGCGGCGCGGGCGCCCTGGGCACCGGCATCGGGCCGCTGGCCGTCGGGGCCGTCCTGGACGCCGCCGGGGCGGACGTCCTCGGCCTGGTCCTGGCGCTCGGCACCTTCGTCGCCTCGCTGCCCTTGCTCAAAATGACGTTGGCCGGCACGGAGGCCCCGGCGAAGCGCGGGCTCGCGGCCTCTCCCGCCGCCGACTCCGGGTGAGCACTCCAGGCGGGCTGCACGGCATCGAGCGTTTGTCAGGTGACGTCGCCGAGGCGCGGCTGAAGCCGAGACAGAGACGCCGTACGCCGTACTACTGACCGCAGACCCTCTGATACGGCACATCGCCGACGTACGTCCGCCACTGTGCCCGCGTCAGTCCGGCGCCTCCCGCCCGGGCGCAGACCTCGGCGACCGCCCGCCCCGGCTCGATGATGTAGCGCTGCAGCGGGACATGTGCGCCGGCCGCGTACACGCTGGTGCCGTCCGGACTGAAGGACAGGGAGACGATCGCGTCGCCGGCCGTGGTGAGCGGGGGCGCCCAGGGGCTGCCGGCTCTCCGTGTCCCACAGCTGGAGCGTGCCCGCGTCGCCGCCGACGGGGCCAGAGTGCGGCCGTCGGGGCTGAGCGCCACCGCGCCGATCCTTTCCGGGTTCTCGCCCGGGTGGACGGAGAAGGCCACCGGCCGGGCCTGGCCCGCCTGCCAACAGCCGTCACAGCCCGTCCCCTTCCTACGCAGCCGCGTCGAGGCGACCGCGCCCACGTTGCGCAGAATGCCGGCGCGCTGCCGCAGCCGCCCCTCCCACAGGGCGACCCTGCCCTTGGCGTCGCCCCGCGGCCAGCCGCGAGCCGTCGGCTGAAGGCGAGGACGCCGACCTCGTCGCCGAGGACGAGGTTTCGGTCGGTCACCGGACCCGGGGGCAGGGCGGCCCAGCGGCTGTCCCCGACCAGCAGGCGTCCGTTGGGGCGAACGGCCAGCGCCAGGCCGGACAGGCCGTCGAGCACCCGGGTGCGGCGGGCGCGTGCGGTGTCCCAGACCTCGGTGCCGGTGTTCAGGTCTCCGGAGGACGAGACCCGGCCAGCGTAGACGGTACGGCCGGACGGGCCCACGGCCAAGGCAACCACGGGGCCCGTCGCGCCGGTCGTCAGGTCCGGCTCGGCGCAGGCGCGCTCGTGCCGTACGTCCCAGACCGTTAGCGGTTGGGACGGCGCCTGCCCACCCGGTGCGGAGGCCCGTAGGCCCACGTCGTGCCGTCGGCGTCGAACGCCATCAACGGCTCGGTGACCTCCGGGGCGACCTGCCGTCCCGCCGATCCGCGGCAAGCGCGGTCAGCCACTGTACCGCCCGAAGCACCTGTACGCCGACCGCGGCTACGACCACGCGGTCCACCGGGACAAGGTCCGTCGGTTCCAGATCATCCCGCACCTCGCCCGGCGTGGGACCGGGCACGGCTCCGGCCTGGGGGTGTACCGCGGGGTCATGGCAGGAGCGATCGCGCTGCTGCATTGGTTCCGCCGCCTGCGCATCTGTTGGAGATCCGCGACGACATCCACCACGCGTTCGTCACCCTCGGCTGCGCCGTCATCTGCCGGCGACGTCTGCACACCGCACTTCGTTGAGAGTGTGGGCAGGCGATTGCCCAGCGGACGGCCTGCTCGATGCGTCAGAACGCATGCGCAGCAGCACCGGGCCCACGCAGCCTCACATGCGGGATCTCAGCACGTCGACCTCGCAACCCGGCGCGAACGGGTCGAAACCGTGCTCGACCAGCCAGCGAACCGCCAGCAGGCTTCGCAACGACCACCACGCGTGGATCACGTCGAGGTCGATGTCGGTGCCGTAGCCGGCGATGACGTCGCCAAGGTGCTCCTCGTGTCCGAGCGTGAAGGTGGCGATGTCGTACAGGGCATCACCCTGGCCCGCCTCGGACCAGTCGATGATGCCCGTGACCTCGTCGCCGTCGACGAAGACGTGCGCGATCTGCAGGTCGCCGTGCGTGAACGCCGGAGTCCACGGCCGGAGCGCGGCCTCGGCGACCTGGCGGTTGCGGGTGACCAGGTCCGCGGGCAGGACGCCGTTCGTCACGAGCCACTCGCACTCGTCGTCGAGTTCCGCCGCCAGCGCGATAATGCTCCGGCCGGCCCCGCCGGGCCGGGGCGGCAGCGGCGCGTCGTGCAGCTTCCGGATGGCGGCGCCCGCCGCGGCCCATGCCGTCGGCGACCCGGTCGACGGCCCGCCGAGGCGTCCAAGCGTCGTCCCCGGGAGTGCGGCGATCGCGAGCACGGGCGGCTTGCGCCACAGGACCTCCGGGGTCGGGACCGGCGCGAGGGACATCGTCTCGACCTCGACATCGATGCGCGCCTGATCGGCGTCCACCTTCAGAAACACATCGCCGACGCGCAGGGTCGCGCGCTCGGAATGGGCGACGACGACTTTGACCTCATCCATGGGCGACCAGTATCCCGGGGATGATCGCCGACGTCGCCGGATTTATTGCGTGCGATTACGCGGCTGACCGCGTCCCGATGCTCCCGATACCCGGCGACCTCGTGCGCGGCACCGGCCTCTGGATCAGAGCCGGCGAGCCGAACTGATCAGCGGTCTGAGCCCGGCCGGGTGCTGGATGCGCGGGCCCAGAACACGTTCGAGGTGCGGGTGGATCGGGTGAGCAGGCCGCCCGGCCGGGCTGATGCGGGTGGCCTCGCCGGCCAGCTCGTCGTCGAAGCCGATGATCATCTCCAGCTCGGCGACTGGTCTCGTCGTTCAGGTCGATTCAGCGGAGTGTGTGCGCATCGCTCCCGCAGACGCATCTCCATCGCCGCCTTGACGTGCTACATAAAGCGGCCACCGCCACCGGCTGATCTACCGGCCCCGCCGGGACGACGGCCGACGCGACGGCCGCAAAAGCTTCTCCTGGCGCGACTACCGGGACCTGCTGATCGCCACACACCAACAGCTCGGCGGCCCGATCGTGCTCATCTGGGACAACCTCAACGTTCACAAGGCCGCCGACCTGCGGGAGTACGCCTCCGGCGGAACTGCGCCAGGCAATCGTCAAACCGGCCGCAGCCGAGGGCCTTACGGTCGAACGCGCCCTGACCGCCCGCATCGTCGACGAACTCGCAGATGCGCCCGGTGGATTGCCGCTGCTCTCGCACGTGTTGCTGGAGACCTGGCGCCGCCGCCGCGGCAAGACCATGACCCTGACCGGCTACGAAGCCTTCCGGAGGCCTCAAGGGCGCGGTCGCCAAGACCGCCGAGGACATCTACCGCCGGTTCTCCGATGCCCAGGCTGCTGCGGCCCGCCGTTTACTGCTGCGCCTCGTCGCCCCCGGCGAGGGTGCCGATGCCCCACTCACCCAGACCGTCGCGGAAGTCAGCGTTCTGCCCGTAGCCGACGCCGGCCACACCACCGACAGCACCAACCTCACCCGGCCAGCTCGTCGAAAGGAATTCAGGACCAGACGCCACTTCTCCCGGTACCCGACCTCCGGCGGCATCCCGGTCTTCTGCCGCCGTGGCGCATCGTGCGCCCACTCCTGGGGCACGAACAACCGCCACTGCAGAGGACAGGAGGCAGTGCCGGACAGGCGGCGCCCAGACTGATCACGCCGTAATCACTCTCACTTCAGACCACCCTGCCGCCGGTGATTACGACGTAATCACTGCACGGACCGCGCCATCCGCAGGCTACGCCTCCTGAAGTATCAGTCGGCCACTCCGACGTCGTCACGGTCGTGTCTGCGTCGTCCGTGTCTGGCCTCCGCCTGCTTCACCGAACCCCCCGAAGCACCCGCCTCGGATGTCAACAGTTCGGCCAGCACAGTGGCGAGCCCCTGGCCAGTTGCTACGCACAGAGCGATGCCTCTCGGTGCTATAGGCCATCTCTTACCGGCCGTGGATGGCTACGGCGACCCGATGCGGAACGTTCAGCCTGCCGCACCTCAGACGGACGCGCGCGCGGTACCCGTTGTGCGACTGCGGGCCAACGGTGTGAGGCCGGCCATGAGGACGACGGCCGCGAGCGGAATAAGGTCGAGGCTGACCGCGATCAGGATGAAGGACACCAACACGAGCGCTGGGCTCCACACGGGCAGATGCCTGGGCCGTACGGCCGCCATCATGATCAGCAGGGTGAGCATTCCGAGTTGGAAGGCCATCGGACCTGCGAACTCGAGAGGGTCTGGCAGCGGGGCAGACTCGGCGAGGCCGGAGAACAGATCGCCAAGGATCACCCAGACAAAGCAGCCTGCGCCGAACACTCCGGCGAGCATGGCGGCACTGGCAGCTGTTCTCATCCAGATCGTGGCCGCGGGAACGAGGCTGCGCAGCATCACGACGAAGGTGCCGAGCAGGAGGAAGGCAGCGAGGAAGAACGTGTGGCCGAGGTTCCAGGCAGCTCCCGGGCCGTGGTCGCCGTCCATGCCGTCGATCAGACGAAGAACGCCGTACAACAGCAGCAGCAGAGGGATGAGGACACAAAGCAGTCGAGTTGTGCGTGCCGTCGATCTCATGCTCATACGGTCGCTGCCTGGTCTGAGCACAGGCCATCGGGACGATCCCCCAGCACACCCGGAAAGCCGCCTTAGGGGTTGGCCAGCTCAACGGCAGGGTTTACCCGGAGGCGTGGGCGTTCACAAGCCGCTGCCATCCCTCTTGTGCCTCCCGCTGCTGGCGGGCCGGCTCCTCCGCTTGCCACCCACCGTGCTTACGTAGTTTCTAGGTGTTGTCGTCAAATGTCACGCCCACATCAGCAGCGATGCGAGGGTGACGGCTGCTTGGTAGGACTCGGCGGTCTTGTCGTAGCGGGTGGC
>NZ_JBVIAY010000036.1:0-42304 GCF_055573695.1 Streptomyces sp. NPDC030143 | reverse complement strand
CTGCACGAAGGCCCACTCGGCATCGGACAGTTCATGGCGACGTATCACCCGACCATGATCCCCGACCGAAGATCATTTGACGACACCCCCTAGGGCGCGTATCAAAGTGTGATGCCGTTGGCCGCGAGGAACACCATGGTCCATCTGCCCAGCTCTTAACCGCTGGCTCAGCCGCCGTGAGTGCCGTCGCCGGTGTCGAGGAGCCCTTCGGTAACGAACGTGGCGTGAGCCGCAATGATCTTCCAGCCTGCCTGGTCACGGGTCCAGGTTCGGGTATAACGCATCCGTGCGACCAGTGGCTGCCCGCCGATGGAGCCCTCCAGCGTGCCGAGGAACCAGGTGACTCCGGTGTGCGCCGTAGCAAACACCCGGAGGTCCTCCTCCTCGAGGCGGGTCAGCACCTGGTGGCCTGTCTCGTGAGCGCGTAGGTCGTCGCGCTTCGAGTAGAGGTTTCCGTCCGGACCGGTGAACTGTCCCGTGTCGTCGATCAGCTCGGTCAGTGCATCGACATTGGAGGTGAGCTGGGCGGCTTGCAGGCGCCGTTCGGCTGCGCGGAGACTTTCGGTGTGATCGTCGTTCGACATCTGCCCACTATGGCGGCCCGACCGCCGAGGCAAGTTCACGTTCTGCTCTCGGCAGATCCACGGAGAGCGAAGGCAGCAAGGGCGAGTTGAGAATGTGCAGGTCACAGCCACTCGTTGATGGCTGCGACGAGAACTGTTGCCTCGTAGCGGACCGCGGGCTTGTGTCCGACGTAGAGCGCCCCGATGAGGCGAACACCCCGGTCACGGGCCCTCGAACAGGAAGAACAAATAGCTTACGGCTGGTGGGCATGGCCCCGGGCGTGCTGTGTGGCCTGGGGTCTTTTGCTGCCCGGGGAGGCATCGCACTGGGCGGCCTTGGCCTCGACGAAGCGGCAAGGTCAGAACAGCTCCCGGAGCCTGTTGAGATCGATGACGTCATCAGCGGGCGGCGCCTTGACGGCGATCGGCTTGTTGTAGTCCTTCACCGTCGACTCGAAGGGGTAGTCGCCACCGCTGCTGGTGTATTTCAGAATGTACGGCTGACCCTCGGCTGCGACGTACCACCTGTCGGTGACCCCAGCCTGTTCCCTGGTCAGGGTGATCGCCGACTGACCATCGACCTCAGCGGTGCCAGCTTTCTTCAGGCCACCCGTCTTCAGGCCGTGGTGCCAGTAGTCCACATCGCACCACCGAACAAGACCAAGTGCGTCGGCTCCCGCAGGGGCCTTCAACCAGTGGTCCTGCATGGTCTCGACCATGCGCTGCTCCGCCTGATCGTCGCTATCCCACCACTTTGCGTAGTTACGCCAGAAGGCGTCGTTACCCATCGTGTAGGTGGTATCACCGATCTTGATGAACTGGGCGGATCTGTCGTCGGTCTCGTCCGTGCCTCGGCAATCGCCTTGCTTCTCTATGGACACGTCCATTCGGTAGTCGCCCAGATCGCTCACGCCTTTGGCGTTGATCCGGAAGGAATCCGCGTTCCTGCTGGCATCGATCGCTTTCTCTGCGATCTCCTTCGCGGGGAGGGCCTCGATGTCCTGCGCAGTCGTACCGACCGTAAGTCCGCCAAACGCCACCACCGCCATGACAACCCCAGCCCGCCTCGCGAGGAGCTTGCCCTCAGCCATCATCGTCTCCCCTCGCTGATCTGGCCCCTCTTCCACGATGTGCTGCCCTCCAAGCCTTCGCCACCTCGGGCTCGAGGAGACACAGAGAGCCATGGTGACCAGTCATTTACTGATCGTTTCAGAATGCCGTTCCTTCGGCGACGCTGGCGCCCCATGGAACAATCCCGTCAGCCACAGACTCAGGGGGTGACGCCGTATGGAACGGGTTGAGGCTGCACGAGACCTCGTGCTCGGTTATGTCCGCGCTCTGAACACGATCAACGAGGCCATGAGAGCAGAAATCCCCTCGCTTCAACGGCTGTCAGATGTCCTCGGTCTGGTCCGTTCAAGCCGCATCATCAGCCGGAGTGGGCACGCTGGCGCATACTCCTACAAGGTTCATGGGGCAGGGTGCCGCTTCGTGAGCGACAACGACACTGAGGTCGATGTGGACTTCGAAGCCGGCGGAAGGGAAATCTTCGATCTCTGGCGGCTGCGCGGGTATGGGCTGAGCCTGCCGGAGCCTCTTGACGTCACGGACGACGAACTGCGATCCGCAGTGCAGTCGCTGCAACCGCTCCTGGCCGAGGTGCGGCCGGGGTGGTTCGGCGTAGCCAGCTGATCGCTCAGGAAGAGGTTCGTAGGCGGCGGAGGCATATGAGGCTGCAGGCCAGTTCAAGCAGGCCCTGGTGGAGATCGGCGCGTCGTTCGTAGCGGGTGCGGAGCCGTTTGAACTGGTGCAGCCAGGCGAATGCGCGCTCGACCACCCAGCGCACCTGGCCCAATCCGGAACCGTGGGCGACGCCGCGTCGCGCGATCATCGGCTTGATGCCCCGCTTCCACAGCAGGCGGCGGTACTTGTCAAAATCGTAGCCCCGGTCGGCATACAGACGCCGTGGCTTGAGGCGGGGACGTCCCCGCAGACCCCGAATCGGTGGGACTGCGTCCAGCAACGGCAGGAGCTGGGTGATGTCGTGCCGGTTGCCGCCGGTGAGCGTAACGGCGAGCGGTGTTCCGTGACGGTCGACGATCAGATGGTGCTTTGAGCCGGGGCGGGCACGGTCGACGGGCGAGAGGCCGACATGGTCCCCCTTTGAGGGCCCGGACGTGCGATGCATCCACAGAGCAGTCGTCCAGGTCCAGCAGAGCGGCGCGGCGAAGCTCGGCCAGCAGGGAGGCGTGCAGGCGGGGCCAGACGCCGGCCTCGGTCCAGTCACGCAGCCGGCGCCAGGCCGTCACCCCGGAGCATCCCACTGTCTCCGCAGGGACATCGCGCCAGGCGACACCGGTCCGCAGCACGTACAGAACGCCCGCGAGTGCCACTCGGTCGGGAACACGCAACCGCCCGGGGTGGCGTCGCCGCCGTTCGGGAGCGGGCGTCAATAGCGGGGCCACCCGCTCCCATAGATCGTCAGGAAGAAGATCAGCACGCATCCCGGACACCCTGCCGACCAAGATCACCGAGCAGGTGGGCGGCCGCCGCCGCGGTGAAGGTGTCCGCCCTCCAGGGCGTTCCGATCCCCGGCTGCGGATGGTGGGCCCGGCCGGAAGCCGGGCCCACCATGCTCACCGTGCCTTCGGCAGCGCGGCCGGGGAACAGCGGCTCTCGCCGCAGCCGTTGCCGACGACCCACCACACCGGCCCATCGGCCCCTTCCCGGGTCAGCAGGGGCAGGGTCGTGGTCGCCACGATCATCCGGTATTTCACGTTCGATCGACAGACGGCAGGCGCGATCGTGGAAGGCGGCCTCCCCCGTTGCCGGGGCCGCCCGGCGCGGGGCGGGGGCGAAGACGAACAGCACCGGCGGGAAGGGCCGGTCCATGGAGGGCCCGGCGTAGGTCTCCTGCCAGTGGCTGCGCGGGGCGCGGGCGGCGTTCCCGCGCCCGGACGGCGGCGCGTTGCGGTAGGCGTCGTAGCGCTCCAGCTTGGCGACCAGGCGGGCGTAGGACATGGTGCGGTCGATCTCCACGAACGCGCTGGAGCCGCGTGCCAGGAACACCACTCCGTCGGGCACCAGGTTCCCGGCTGGGGTGGGGTGGGGGACTTCCACCTGCCAGTCCGCATAGTCGGCCACCTCCGCCTGGTGGAAGGCGACGACGGTGTCGACAAGGGCGAGGCCGTGCTCACGCAGGCCCGTCTTGCTGGAGGCGATGCGCTTGCCGGTGGTCCGGCCGGCCGTCGGCGCGAGCTCACCGGAGGCTGCGGCTTCTGCGAGGCCCGCCGGGGTGCAGTACCAGTAGCTCTGCTGGGCGCGGTGGGTCCTGCCGACCAGAGCCGGGGATTCGTCCAGCAGGGTTGCGCAGCGCGCGACGGACGTGGTCGGTGGCATGCTGGTGCGGCAGCAGCAGTGCCTTGAGCTGGCGGGGTGTGGCAAGGCGTAGCTGGGCGAGGGTGAGCAGGACCTCGCCTCGGATATCCGCTCCGGCCTTCGTCGCCGCGGCCTTGCGGGCCCGGGACGCTTCTCCAGGTACATCGGTACGGGGAGAAGAGGAGTTGCAACCATCCGGAGCGGGCGAATCGGGGGTCTGATCAGTGACAACGGTCAGACGGCGGCTCGGGGCTGTGGGGCTGGGAACGGGGCTTGCCGTGTGGCTCACAGCGGGGCCGGCGTCGCAGCGCCGTCCGACCCGGTCGGCAGGGTTGGCGGGTTGGGGGCGGTGGTCATCGCGTCCTCCGTCTCTCACGGCCGGACGCGGCCAGAATCGGTGACAGGGTCCGGCCCGCACGCGCCAGGCGTACGGGCCGAAGCCACCGTGAGAAAGCGCCCCTTGTCTGCGGTCTGTCCATGCCGCCCGCACGGTGTCCGTTTTGACCCTTGACCATCCTCTTGTCCAAACGGTTCGTCCGTGACCAGGACCACATGAGGCAACCCGGCCGCAAGGGTTCAGCGACCTGACTGGGAAACGCCCTGCACCAGCTGGACGACGACGTCCAGGATTCCCTGGCCGAACGCCGTAGGAGCGATCAGCACGCCGAAGACCAGCACGATGACGACAGTCAGCTTCTCGTCGTTCCGGCTTCGGGCCTGTGTACGCCGACGCAGCCTCAAGATGATGATGACGGCCAGCAGAACCGCCACATTGATCGTCAGAACCACCCGGCCAGCCCTCCCCATCAGGCACGAACGTCCGCCGACCTGTGTAGCCCGACCCACTCCAGGCGGTGACCCGATCCCTGATCGTTGGCGGCATAACGCTTCTGTCCGGCTGAATTCACGGCCTTGACCAGCCCATACCGTCGCGCACCGGACCGCATCGTCGAACGCACCGCGCGGGGCGGTGCGCACCTGATGCGGCGCACTGCCCGGCGGTGCGGTGCGTCCCAGCCCGGCGATGTACTCAAATCCCCCGCCGCCGCACCAGTGCACGGCTCGGACGCGCGCGGCGCGATACGTCGTGCACGATGCACCGCACTCCCGAACCCGACCGGTGCTCACCCAGTGAGGCTTCGCCAACCTGAAGCCGCAGGTCAAAGGGCTTGTGGCTGACCCTCGGGGTGCTCACGCTGGTCGTGGGCGGGAGTCCACGGACGAGTTCATCTGACGGCGCCGGGCTTGTCTCTGAAACGGAAGGCAGTCCAGGCGGGTGCTCTGACCGGTGCACCTGGGCTGGGAGGCAGTCCGTCCTGCTGGCCAAGGACGTAACTCACTGACTGTGCCTGTTCAGCACATGACATTCTGGCTCGGTGTTCCTGAGTGATCCCGCAAGCAGTGTCGATTTCCGCCCCGTGCGCTATCAGTTCGCCGCGGTCCGGGGTGACTCGTTCGACGACAACTGGCTGGTCATTGCTGGCACAGTGACGACTCCGGAGGGCAGCTGGTCGTTCGTCGATCCGTTTTTGCTCACCCGTGAGGCACGCGAGGTGGCCGTGTGGCTGCGCGCGGTGGCTGCGGGGGCGGTGGCCGTAACCGCACCTGATGCCGAAGGCGAGCTGTCACCGGACGTTTCGTTCATTGAGCCGCTCGTGGCCCTCAGTCTCGCCGGCCGGAGCGAGGGTGAGGCCGCGGTGATTCGCATTCATCTGTCCTTGCAGGCAGCGCCCCCATGGCAGCAGGGTGACGACCGGGCTGGCATCCACCAGTACGTCGTGGAGGTCAGGATGGACGCTGCGGCGCTGCTTCACGCGGCTGAGCAGTGGGACCTCGCTCTGACTTCCCTCCCGCCCCGCTGATCACCGTTCATGCGCGATAACCCGACGTGCATTTACGGAAGATCCACCTCAGCCGGGGTGGCCACCAGACACTCCCCGTACCGCTGATTCCTGCGCGCAGTGCCCGGGGAGTCTTCTACGATCCGGTGCATGCTGGATCCCGAGCTGCTGGAACGGATTACCGCGCGGCAAGCGGAGCTGGATGAACTCGAAGGGCAGCTGGTTGACCAGCTGGCGGAAGTACGGACCGAGCGGGATGAACTCGGCGTCGCCGAACGCGTTCTTGAACGGGTGACCGAGCAGCTGGCTGAGGAGCGTTCCTCAGCCCTCCTTGCGTCGGTCTGTGAGGCCACAGCGAAACCAGCCTGCCATCCCTTGGCCGATGCCGGGGCAGGTGGGTGGCCGGGCAGTGATGCTAGTCCCGCATCGCGAGCCGGGCGTGGAGGAGGATGCCCTGCCATGGGACTACCAGCGCATCATCGCCGCCGTGCGACAGGCCGCCGGGCCGGTCATGGCCCGCGAGGTCGGCGAGGTGGTGGGGGTGGATGTCAGCGTGAAGGCCAAGCTGGAACCGCTGCGCAGCAAGCTGATCAAACTCACCGATCGCGGCTGGCTCCGCAAACTGCCCGACGGCCGGTTCACCACCCGCCTGTGACCAGCAACACCGCCACTCGGAGCGCTGCGGCACGACCGTAACCAGAGTGCAATCGGCGGCCGTTGGAATCGTGTGACGAACACCAAGGAGCACGCCGAGGACACCCGCCCGCTTATCTACCAGTGCCGTCTTCCGCTGTCCGCGCACACCGTCAACCACCTCGCCGATCCGCTCAGGCGCCATCTGAAGGCGAGTGGGTTCCGGTGGCGGACTCTGCCGCCGGGGAAGATCGCGGTGATCGTCCTAGCCGTGCTGCGTCACGACCAGCGCCTGGCCGACATGGCCGGCGGCAACGATGTGTCCGAGTCCACCGTCCGCCGCTGGCGCGACGAGCTGATCGGGCTGCTCGCCGCCCAGGCGCCGCGTCTGGACCGTGCCCTGAAGAAGGTCACCAAGCAGGGCGGCGAAGTGGTCCTGATCGATGGCACCCTCATCCGCGCCCAACGCCGCACCGGCAAGGCTGACCGGCGGAACTGCTCTGGAACGCACCGCAGCCACGGCCTGCACTTCCTCGCCCTGAACCGACGAGAAAGGCCGCCTGATCCGGATACCGCCGCCCGGCCCGGCAGCACCCGTGGCGTCCACTGCCCGCCTGCCGCACACGGGGTGGCTGGCAGGCGAGTCACTCGCTGATTGCGAACTCGGCCGCTGAGTTGTGTTCCTCTGCCGCAGGCTCGCGGTTGTGTGTGCGGCCTCTGTTGTTCGGGTCAGGAGGTGGGAGGGACGGCGCTGTTGAGAGGTTCCAGGTCTCCGTACAGGGCAGCGTGGAGCGCGGCCGCGAGTTCGCGGGCTCGTCCCTCGCTCGGCACGTCGTGCATCATGAAGTAAACCGGTCCTGTGTAGGCGTCCGTCCCGGCCTCACGGTTGTGGACCAGGCGGACGATCGCGGCCCGGATGGCGTCGTTCACGGTGTCGTCGACAACGTGTCCAGACCCGGCGGTGAGTGTGTCTGCCTTCACGGTCCACCGTGGACCCTCGGATTCGATGGCGATGAACACGGCGTTGTGCGCCATGGCCTGCCTGTATGCCTTGTGGAAGGCCCCGGTGCCACTGGCGACGGGGATGAGGTGGGCGGGGCACGGAACAGGCAGCGGCTCCATGAGGGGATTGTGCAGGAGGCCAGGAACGTTCACGTCCGCTGACACTCGGATCGTCCGGGTGGCTGCGGCGGCCAACGCGCGCCATCTTGGTGTGCACCGCGCCAGGTGGCGAGTGCACAACATCGTCGGTCCGCGCACGGTGCGCACCATGAACTGCATCGCCCGCCGCGCGGCGGGCGATGCAGCGCACCGCCGATATCGGGTGCGCGCACCGGATGCCGGGATGTCCTGCACTGAGCCTCCGCCAACTTGAAGTCGCTGGTCAAAAGGCTGGTGTGACGGTATTCCGGGGTGCTCGCGCTGGTCGTGGACTGGAGACTGTGAAGTAGATCATCTGCCAAAGCTGTATCGCATTCCCTTTCCGCTGATCACCGTGCCATGGGATGCCTGGGGGCGGCGTGGCCGTCAGGCAAACTAGGCGGCAGTACGGAAGCGGTGGTTGGTACGGGGGAGGCGTGATGGACTCGGTGTGGGGCGTCGTCGGCCTTACCCTGGAACGCCGTCGTTGACCTCGTCGCGAGCCGCGGGCGCCGCGCTCTTCTGCTGGCTGGCGGTCCTGGTGCTGCGGAGACCGAAGGCGGAGACCGCCGTTCCCAGCAGCACCATGACCACCGGGACTACGAGGGCGGTGCGGTAGGCGTCCAGCACCGCGTCCGGTGAGCCATCGGTGCCGGCCGCAGCGATCCCGTGCACTGCGGTCACTGCGGAGATCCCGACCGCTGAGCCGAACTGGGTGAACGTGTACAGCAGCCCGCCGGCCAGGCCCTGCTCCTCCTTGGCCACGCTGTCGGTCGCCGCGATGGTGAGCGGACCGTAGGCGAGGGCGAAGGCGGTGCCCGCGATGATCAGGCTCGGGAACATCGTCGCGTAGGACCAGTCCATCTCGACCAACAGGAAGAGCCCGTAGGCCACGATCGCCAGCAGGAAGCCTCCAAAGATCACCCGGCTGTTGCCGTAGCGGTTCACCAGGCGCGGGGTGAGGGTGGGCGCCAGCACGGCGTCGCAGCCCATGACGATCAGCGCGATCGCGGCCTGCAGGGAGGACCAGCCGCGCAGCTCCTGCAGGTAGAGCGTGACGATGAACTGGAAGCCGAAGAACGCGCCCAGGAAGAGCAGGGCGCCGAGGTCGGCCCGTACCATCGCGGCTTTGCGGAAGATCTCCAGCCGGACGAGCGGCGCTTTGGCGCGCCGTTCGATCACGATGAACGCCCCCACCAGCGCCAGCCCGGCGGCGAGCGCGCCGAGGGTCAGCCCGAGCCCTTCGCCGCGGTGCTCGAGCCGGACGATGCCGTAGGCGAGCAGCAGCATCGCGGCGGCGGCGGTGGCCGCGCCGACCAGGTCGTAGCCCTGTTGTGCGGGCTCGGGGCGGGCCTCGGCCGGCAGCAGCCTGAGCGCCGCGAGCAGGATGGCGCCGGCCAGGAACATCGGGGCGAAGAACACCCAGCGCCAGCCGAGTTCGGTCAGCAGCCCGCCGATGACAAGGCCCAGCGAGAAGCCGCCGGCGCCGACTCCGGCGAAGACCAGCAGGGCCTTGTCGCGCTGCGGCCCCTCCGGATACGAGGTCGTGATGATCGACATGGCGGCGGGAGTCATGAAGGCCGCCGCCACGCCGGTGATGAACCGGGCCACGACCAGCATCCAGCCGTCGGTCGCGAAGCCGCCCAGCATGGAGAAGACCAGGAAAACGCCCAGCCAGGTGAGGAACATCCGCCGCCTGCCCAGCAGATCGGCGGCGCGGCCGCCGAGCAGGGTGAAACCGGCGTAGCCGAGCACGTAGCCACTCATCACCCACGCCGCGGTGCTGGTGCTCAGACCGAGATCGGCGCGGATGGTGGGCACGGCAACGGCCAGCATGGCGACGTCGCTGCCCTCGAGGAAGATCGTTCCGCACAGGACGAGTAGCAGGGCCCAGGCTCGTCCGCTCTTGCGGGCCGTCGGGATGGTGGACACGGATCCGCTCTTCACCTGCTGAGTCGCTTGGTCATTTCCGGTTCGTCAGCGACGGACACTGTCCGTCGCGGAACCTGCGCGAGCCCGGCCACGTCACCCGTGCCCGCCCGTTGAACCACCCATCCCGGAGCCTCCACGGTCGCCATGGCCGCGACCGTACCGAGCAACAAGCAACCGAGGCCACACCTTTTGTCGTGGGTGGTCAGTGCAGACGTTAATGAAGAAGCTCACCGGTTGACTTCAAGGTTCGTCAGGGCGAGCAGGGCGCGCAGGAGGTGGGTGGCGCGGACGGGGTTCGCGCGGAGCTTGGTGAGAGTCCGCCAGTTCTCGAGGTGGGCGAAACCATGCTCAACCGGTACGCGGCCGGTGGCGAGGACGCGGTTGGCGACCCTCTGACCGGTGGTGAGCTTGTGGGCGCGGGTCGCGGTGAAGCCGGTAACGATCACAGGGTCGCGTATGTCGTTGTCCAGGCCGCGGAAGCCGAGGTCCGCGAGGGCCCCGAGGCCGACGGCGCGCAGGTGAGTCACGACGTGGTCGTGGCGGGCGGCGGTGATGTCGTGGGTGCGGCCGGGCCGGGCGGCGGATATCCAGATCAGGCGGCCTCTCTCGTCGGTCAGGGCGAGGAAGTGCAGGCCGTGGCGGCGGTGTTTACCGGAGTAGTTCCGTCGGTCGGCTCTTCCGGTGCGGCGCTGGGTGGGAATGAGGGTGCCGTCGATCAGGACCACCTCACCGCCCCGTTTCGCGATCTTCCTCAGGGCGCGGTCCAAGCGAGGGGCCTGTGCGGCGAGCAGTCCGATCAGCTCGTCGCGCCAGCGGCGGACGGTGGACTCGGAGACGTTGTTGCCGCCAGCCATGTCGGCCAAGCGCTGGTCATGGCGCAGCACTGCCAGGACGATCACCGCGATCTTCCCTGGCGGCAGGATCCGCCACCGGGACCGTATCGCCTTCAGGTGGCGGCGCAGCACGTCGGCGAGGTGGTTGACGGTGCTCGTGGACAGTGACAGACGGCATTGGTAGACAAGCGGGCAGCTGTCTTCGGTGCGTGCTTCGGTTCTCGTCACACAGCTTCACCGGCCGCCGAGGGCAGCCCGGTTACGCCCGTGCCGCACGGCTGCGGGTGGCGGCGTCCCAGGTCACAGTCGGGTGGTGAACCGGCCGTCGGGAAGCTTGCGCAGCCAGCCGCGATCAACGAGTCTGACCAGCTTCCCGCGCAGCGGTTCCAGCTTGGCCCGCACGCTGACGTCCACGCCCACCACTTCACCGACCTGCCGAGCCATGACCGGTCCGGCAGCCTGCCGCACGGCGGCGAGGATGCGCTGGTAGTCCGACGGGAGCGTGCTCTCCTCCACGTCCGGCGCGCGATGCGGGATCAGCGTGACCGACCGACCACCCACCTGGCCGGATACCGGCGCGGCCGATGCGTGCTCGTCGGCTAGCTGCTCGCTCACGCGCTCAAGGACGCGTTCGCGACGGCGAGTTCGTCCCGCTCGGCCCTTACTTCCGTCAGTCCTTGGCCAGTCGCTCTTCGCGTTCATCGAGTTCCGCGCGCCGCGCGGTGATCCGTTCCAACAACTCGGGATCCATGCACCGGATCGTAGAAGGCCACCCGGACACAGCGAGCAGGAACCTGCAAACCGACCCCTGACAAACGATCTACTCCTCAGACAGCCCCCCATGACCAGCGCGAGTACCCCGAGAACCGGTCACACCAGGCCTTTGACCTGCAACTTCAAGTTGGCGTCCTGCACTGGGGTCACGGCATCGAATCGAGCATCCCCGAGATCAGCACGGCCGTCTCCTTGGCCGTCATCGGCGCAGTGCTCACGGTCACGACCGTGGCGAGTGTGATCAGGTCCCGACGTGATCCGACAGCCCGGGCACACGCCGGCGCCGTGCTCGGCAGCCCAACCGGGGCTGTCGGCCACGACAGTCGCAGCGATCGGTGAGGCACCACTGCGCCCTGGGGTGGCGCATGGCCCGCCACCTCCTCACCCACACCCTGGACAGTCAGGGCAGGATCTTGATCGCGCTTTGCCAGTTCAGCCCGAGGGGCTGCTGGATGGCGATATGAAGAAATCCCATGGCCTCCAGCTCCCGAGCTCTTCGCAGGGGTCCAACGTCGAACGGGCGCATCGCGCCGGAGCGGACCAATTCCGCGATCTTGTCCTTGGCGGCCGAGTCGTCTCCGGCGATCAGGACGTCGAGTGGGGAGTCATGGCCCTCGCCTGTCGTCAACGGACCGGCGAGGGTGGTGTTGAACGCTTTGACGACCTTTACGTTCGGGCCGACGATCTGCTGGATTTCCCCCTACTTGCTTGGCGCCCTGATCAGAACGCAACACCCCAGCGAGTCATACGAGTGAGCCGCCACAAACCGAAGACTTCGATGGCAGCCGTGATCATTGCGAAGGCGACGGCTCAGTCGATCGACTGCGCGTGGATCAAAGAAGGTCGCGCTCGTGCCCCGGGCGACACAGCACGGCGGGTTGTGGAGTCGGCGAGGCCGCTCCCGCCGACAACCACACGATGACGAAGCCAGGCAACACGCCTCGACTTGACTCAGAATCGAGTGGGAACAAGCCCAGGTCTGTTGCCCGCGACGCCTCCGGCCGGTGGCGGCACCCCGCACGCTGGCACCGCGCCCGCCCGACCTCGCCCCCTGCAGCGCGCCGCTTTGCGGCAGGCCTTCAGGGAAGGTGGGGCAAGAGGGGAGGTCGGTTGCTACTGGGGGCGGCGTCCGGCGACGTCCCCTCCGGGGTCGTCGGGCAGGGCGATGCGGGCGGTGATGCGTTTGCCGACCGGCTCTCGCTGGACCTCGAAGCCCTGCGCGACGGCCATGACGATCTCCAGGCCGTGCTGACCGACTCTGCCCGCATCGGCGGCCCGCGCCACCGGCAGGACGGGATCACTGTCCCACACGGCCACTTCCACCACGGCGCCAATGACGCGCAGTTCCATCAGCACGGGGCCAGGGGCGTACTTGCGGGCGTTGGTGACGAGTTCGCTGACCACCAGCTGGGTCAGGTCCATCGCGCGAGTAGACACCGGCAGGCCGTGCTCCGCCTGGACACGGGTGAGGAAGTCCACGGCCCGGTGGCGTGCCTCAGCGATCACGTGCCCATCGCCGTCCAGGGCGACGGTGTCCTGTATCTGAGGGGAGTCCGGCATCACGCTGCCCTCACCCCCGGGGACTGATTCAGCCGGGTCCACCCTAGTTCCCCCTTCACACGTCCTGCGTGTACCCGGCACTCTGCCTCACATGTCCCGTGAGAACCGCATAACGGGCCGCACGCGTGTTCGCCGTAGCATCGAGGCAGGCTTCCGGCGCGCTATCGTGCCGGGACCTTGAGGTCCCATCAGCGAGCGCAGTTGAGGAAACGGTGACAGACACACACGGAGCAGCCCGGCCCGGCCAGCTGTCGATCGGCCACACCGCCATCGACGGCATCCGGGTGGTCACCGTGCGCGGCGAGATCGACCACCTTGTCAAGGACATGCTCAGCGAGGCACTGCTGTCCTACGGCGGCGCGACGCCGCCGCGGACGGTGGTGGACCTCAGCGGCGTGACCTTCATGGATTCCAGCGGTATCAACGTCTTCGTCGCCGCCCACAAGAGGATGAGTGATGCTCGGGGGTGGCTGCGTATTGCCGGCGCCCAGGAGTCGGTGCTGCGGCTCCTTGAGATCGTCGGCCTGGACGAGGTCATCGGCTGCCATTCCACCGTCGAACAGGCCCTGACCGCCTGACCCGTGCGGTGCCGGGTCACGGCGTTCTACCCGGCTTCCTCGTTTGGGGCATCCCGTCGGCGTGAGCGCCGCTTCACGGCGGCGTCCAGCTGATGCCCCACCGGTTCCGCACGACCGTGACGGCGGCTCAGCCCATTTTGCGCCGGATCGCTGTGCCCCGGGCGGGGTTCGCCGCTGACTCCGCAGCCGACGACAACTCCCGGCGCCGGAAAGTACCCGCAGCCATAGTCAGCGGGCCGATCAACAACACGAGCACCGCGACAGCGCCAAGCGCGACCGGCAGGCTGGCCAGCTCGGCGACCCCGCCCACCATCGGAGGACCGAGCAAGAACCCGCTGTAGGCAATGGTTGTCGCAAACGCAACCTCGCGCTCACCACCGCCCCCATCGGCCCGTCGCCCGGCCGCGCCGCTCAACTCCATGACGACGGGTGACGCGTACGCCAAACCGACACCAGCGACAGCGAAGCCGGCGAAGGTGAGCGCCGACGACGGCGCCACGACCGCGGTGACCAGCCCCAGTCCACCGATCACCGCACCCCCGATGAGCATCCGTGGTGCGCCCCAACGACCCTGGATCGCCTCACCGCACAAGCGGGTGCACGCCATGGTGACCGAGAAGCACGAATAGATCAGGGCACCGGTGGCCTCGCTGAGACCCCGCTCCTGCACACCGAACAGCGCCGACCAGTCCGCGGCCGCTCCTTCAGCTATCGAGGCACACAGGGCCACGCCGCCGAGCAGCCACAGCGCAGGCCGCCTGAACGGTGCCCGCCCGGCGCGCCAGCTCTCTGCGGGCACCCTCAGTAGTTCCTCGACGGGAATCCAGCGGGCGATGCCGACGGTGACGCCGCCACAGATCACCGCGACGATGACAAAATGACGGCTCGGCGCCAACCCCTGTCCGGCCGCGACCGCAGCGCCGACCGAACCGGCCAGCGTGCCGAAACTGAAGGCCGCGTGGAACAGCGGCATAATCGACCGGCCGGTCCGCCGGGTCGCTGTCACACCGGCCACGTTCATCGCCACGTCCATCACGCCGACCATGGCGCCGAGAACGATCAGCAGCAGGCCGAGCGTCGCGGGCGACCTCGCCAGTCCCAGAGCCGGAAGCATCGCGGACCCGGCAACGCCGGCCACCGTCATCACGACGCGAGCACCGAACGCCGCGCACAGCCGACCGGCGAGAATCGAAGCGGCGATCATACCTACGCTGGCACCGAACAGCGACAGCCCCAGCGCACCCTCGCCCGCACCGATCTGCGCGGCCAACGCCGGCACCCGAGGGGCCCACGAGCCAAGCAGCGCGCCGTTAAGAACGAACGCACCGAGTACCGCAATGATTCCCGGGTCCCGGCCGCCGGCTCGGTCCGGATGGTTTCCAGGCATAGTCAGCACCGTCCCGGCCCGGTCTTGGTCGAGCCACGATCGACCCGGCGCCGTGGCCACGTGCGGAGATCTGCGTGGCTCACCCCGATGGAACGAAGCGTAGGTGCGCAGGAACACCCGCCGGCCGCGATAGACAGGTTCGCGCCAAGAAGATGGCTGGTCGGAGGCCGAGCTACGATCGGTCGCATGCCCTTGGGCCAGCCGTCCAGGAGCTTGCCGGTGAGTTCGGCGACCCAGGCCCCGTCACGGGCCTCACCGTCGGTCTCGACGGCCGGTGTCCAAGCCGAGGCGGGGACTTTCAGAACGTGTTCGTGGATCGCTTCGGTGACCGTCATGCCGACCGAGTACGACAGCCAGCGCCCCCGCTGGGCGAGCCAGGACACGAAGTCGTGGGTGCCGCCGGCGGAGTCCGTGCGGATCAGGGTCTGCCGCCCGCGCCGGTAGTGCTTTGGCAGCTGAGCCAGGGCGAGTTGGGCGGCGGTGATGTGGTCGGCTGCCGTGTTCGAGCCCGCGTTTCCCGGCCTGAGGAGGGCAGCGAAGGGTTCACCGGTTCCGCCTGGTCCGTGGTCGAGGAACCGTCAGGGGGTGATGGTTCCAGACGGGCCTCCCGCTGGCGCCCCGGACGTGGACTGCTCGGATTTGTCAGGCCCCGTCTGGGTCGGCCCCGACGACCCGCACCGCCTTGACCGGGACAGTGACGGCATCGGCTGCGAGGCCAACTGATCCGCTGAAAGACCTGCGGTGCGAATAGCACACGCTGCGAATACTGCCATCCACCAGTTGGACAGCGGGGTGGAGGCAGCGGAGTACGGGGGGTGGGTGCGCGCCCCCGACCACGGCCGGCCAGTCGAAGGCGTCGACTACGACCAGGTCCTCACCGAGAAGCTGGAACGGTTACCACAGGCGGTGGTCCCAGAGATCCTCGGGAAGCGTCGGCCTTCGGGCTGGGTGCTGGCGAAGGTGCGCGACGGCCGCGGGGAGGGCGGGCCCGGTGGGCTCGGGCCCGGCCTGCTCTGTCCTGCACGCACCGGACTGCGAGGAGGCGCCACATGGTGCGCCGCTGCTCGCTGTGGACCGTTGCCCTGGACGCGGCAGAGCATCCGGGGACCCGGCTGTGCACGCTGTGCGGAGCAGGCCAGGAGCTGACGCCTCTGCTCCGTACACGGATGCGGCGGCGTCGGCGTCGGCGAGGCTGGCGCAAGAGTTGATGCAGGAGATGTCGCTGCGCGCCGAGCCGGAGCACGGTTCGAACAGCAGCACCCTTGCCTCGTGGCAGCTTCGTACGACTTCCCCCAGGACCTGACCGACGCCCAGGACGAACTCCGTCAGGTCCGCGCTGATCTGCAGACGGTCTACCGGCGGGTGCTGTGGTCGACCGAACCGCTGGGACGCGTGGGAGACACCCGAGAACGCCTGGCGGCGCTCATCCCGCCCCGCCTCCCCCGGCTACCCAGGACGCGGCGGAGATCGCCCGGCTACGGGCGCGGGAAGTCGAACTCGCCACGGCGATCGTCACGCACGTGTACTGGAGCGAGTTCGCCCCGGCCGACGTCCTCGCGGCCCGTGACGCGCTCAAGCACCACCACGAACAGCAGATGGCCGACGCCTCCAGCTAGCCGACCATGATCGTTATCACCGGGATTTCCTGTACGCCCCGGCCGACGCCACCCACTGAGACCCGTAGTGACCCGGATCGTCGCCACACCAGCGGCAGCCGTCAGGAGAGCGATTCTGCGACGCCCATCGGCGCTCCCGTCGTGCGTGAACCCGGCCTTGAGCAGGGTCGGGCAGGCTCTTGAACTCGCTGCCCTGCTCTTCGCCCCATTGCTTGCGGGATCAACCAGGTGACAGAAGTTTCAACAAGGATCGGCCTTTCGCCGACGCGCTACCGGGCCGGATCGGTGTCGTAGTCGTGACGGGCCTGCTCGACCTTGTCAAGGTTGCCGGCTGCCCATTCGGCGAGATGCGCGAAGAGCGGGGCGAGGCTGCGTCCGAGGTCGCTGATCTCGTACTCGACCCGAGGGGGGACCTCTGGGTGGTACGTGCGCACGACCAGGCCATCACGTTCCAGTTGCCTCAGCCGCTGGGTCAGCACCTTCGGTGTAATCCTGGCGATCCGCCGTTCCAGCTCGACGAACCGTTGCCGGCCGTGCGTGTTGAGGGTCCACAGGATCGGCGTGGTCCACCGGCTGAACACGATGTCCACGACCGGGCCGACCGGACAGGCGAGTTCCGGATCGATCTCAGTGGGGGCCGTCCAGGTGGCGTTGCCGGGCATACGCATCCCTTCAGCATAGTCACTTTCCTGTAGGTACCTACTATACCGACGGTGTTAGCGTCCCCGTGTCGCTCGGAGAGCAGCCTTCTCCGCGGCGGCCTCGCCCGCTCGGGCGACGACAACCATGCTGAATCGACACGGGAGTTGTTCATGATCGTAGTGACGGGGGCGACCGGTAACGTCGGCCGTTCGCTCGTGCAGGCCCTCGCGGCAGCCGGCGAGCAGGTGACCGCAACCTCCCGGGGCATCTCGGACGCGGACGTGCCGGAGGGCGTCCGGCATCAGCAGGCGGACCTGATCGATCCTGAGAGCCTTCGGCCCGTTTTCGAGGGCGCCGACGCGCTGTTCCTGCAAAGCGGCGGCCCCAGTGCGCACCTGCTGAGCCCACGGGACATCCTCGACGTCGCCCAGGCCGGCGGCGTCGGACGTGTCGTCCTGCTGTCGTCTCAAGGCGTCGCGACCCGGCCGCAGTCGGCCTCTCACGGGGGCACGGGACGCTCCATCGAGGACGCCGTCCGGCAGTCCGGCATGGACTGGACGCTCCTGCGGCCCGGTGGCTTCGACTCCAACGCCTACGCCTGGGCCGAGTCGGTCCGCGCCCGACGGGAGATCGCCGCGCCGTTCGCCGACATTGGCCTGCCGACCATCGACCCGGACGACATCGCGGAGGTCGCCGCTGCGGCCCTGCGGGAGGACGGCCACGCCGGGCGGATCTACGAGCTGACCGGGCCCGCCCTCAGTACTCCCCGCCAGCGAGCCGGGGCCATTGCCGACGCACTCGGCGAACCCATCCGGTTCATCGAGCAGACCCGCGACGAGGCCAGCGCGCAGATGCAGCAGTTCATGCCGGAGCCCGTGATCGAGACCACGCTGACCATCCTCGGCGAGCCCACCCCTGCCGAGCAGCGCATTAGCCCTGACGTCGAGCAGGTCCTCGGCCGCGCGCCCCGCACCTTCGCCGAGTGGGCTCAGCGCCACATCGCTGCCTTCCGATAAGACCCGCGGCCCCGGCCATGGCAATCCTGGTCGATCCATCACCCAGTACTGCCGACCGCCGCACTCAGACAGTCGCTCACCTTGGGCGGGGAATCGGCGAGCAGGTGTGGGGAAGTGCCGAAGCACAGAGTGGGGAGTCCACTCTCGAAGAACTGCAACAGGTCGGCAGACGAAGATGGCCACCGTCGATCATCGTGAGTTGTGTGGACTGACGATGAGACGGAGGCCGCAGGTCACAGCACAGATCCCGCCCGGTGACGGGAGGCGTTCGAGGTGGCCATGGGCCGGATCGCGAGCCGGTTCGCCCGGTACAAACCCCGTCGCGGGTTGGGAGGTTGGTGGTGGGCCTGCTGTCGGACCTGCCATGCAAGAACTGCTGGACGATCGTGGAGTGGGCCGGGGAAGCGAGTCCGCACGGCATGCAGCTCCGCTGTGCCGGGCCGTCTGGGATGCCGACGCCGTCCGCGATGACGTCCGCGAGTACGTCGTCGAGCACCTTCACGACGACGCCGCGGTGCTGGTCGTAGACGAGACCGGCGATGTGAAGAAGGGGGCCCACCGGGTCCGCTGGGTCACCCTCGCCATGCTCGCCCACGCCTTCCTCGCCGTCGAACACACCCGCCCGGCCTCCGACGACCTCACTCCGCTGACCTGCAACGAAATCCAGCACCTGGTCATCACGCTCGTCGTCCAGCCGCTGTCCAACGTGGCCCACCACCTCAGCTGGTCCGAGTGGAGACGACGTCATCAAGCCCGGGCACGCACCAGTCACTACCGGCGACAAGCCAGGTCGCCGGTGAGGCGAAGGTGCCAGCACTGCGTGTGCAGCGTCTCCGTGCTCAGCGCATCACCGACCGGCCCGCCGGCGGGCGAACCGTTGCCCGCGCAGTTTCACATTCTCGCTCGCGCACATCGTCGTGAGCCAGGGCTGCCGCCGGTCCTCACGGGCTCCTGTGGACTTGCGTGACCGCCACGGCAAGCGGCAGAAAACCCTTCGACGTCAAGATCCACCGGCTCGAAGTGCCCGGGCGCTTGAGTCTCCAGCGACTGGAGGGTCCAGGATCTCGCCCATGGACGACGAACGCCCCGACGTGCTCACCATCGGCCAGCTCGCGCACCGCACCGGACTTTCGGTGCGTACCCTGCGCTTCTGGTCGGACGAGGGAGCGGTGCCGCCCGTGGCACGCTCCGCGAGCGGTTACCGGCTGTACGGCGCAGAGTCCGTGGCCCGCGTCGAGCTGGTCCGCACTCTGCGGAAGCTGGGCCTCGGGCTCGACGACGTGTGCCGGGTGCTGAGCGGTCGGACCACGGTCGCCGAGGTCGCCGACGCGCACGTGGCCGCGCTCGACGCGCAGATCCGCTCGCTCAAGGTGAGCCGGGCGGTCCTGTCCACCGTATCGAAACGGGGTTCGACTGCTGAGGAGACAGCACTGATGAACCGGTTGGCGCGGCTTTCCGCCGCCGAACGCAAGCAGATCATCGATGAGTTCAAGGAGGAGGTGTTCGGCGGTCTCGACGTCGAGCCGCGCCTGCGTGACCGCCTGCGCACCCTTAGCATCGATTTGCCCGACGATCCCACACCCGAGCAGGTCGACGCCTGGATCCAACTGGCTGAACTGGTGCGGGACCCCGGCTTTCGCGCCCGGTTGCGCACCTGGATGGAGCTCAACACACCCGTACCGGGGCAGCATCGTCCCCCCGGGGCGTCCATCTGGTGGGCCAGGCAGGTCGTGCAGACCGTCGCGGAGGTCAGGAAACGCGGGGTCGACCCCGAGGGACCGGAGGCGGCCGAGGTGCTGCCTGAGCTGTTCGGTGACGCCGATCGGACCGCCGTGCTGCGCAGCCTGGAGGCCGGGATCGAGGCGGGGGCGGAGCGCTACCGCAGGCTTGTCGCCCGCGTGCGCGGGCAGGATTCGGCGCCCGACGCGACGGAGGAGCTGGAGTGGCTGGCGCGGGCCCTGCGCGCAGCAGACCAAGCCTGACCGGGCTCACCCGCAGCGCACTCACCGTCTCGGGTAGCCCCGCGGCCTGCCTCAGTTCCAGCAGTTGGTGGTGCAACGCGGCGTCGTCCTCGGGCAGCGCGGCATGGAGAGCGAGCCAGAAGGACGGTGGCCGAGCGACGGCACAGCGGACGACTCGGTCGTAGACCGGGAGCAGTCGGGGACGCTTACGCGCCAGGACCTTCCCCGCGCGCGCAACCGCTGCCCCAACGGCGACAACGACGTTAGGTGGAAGAGACACACGAACCCATCCTTCATAAGGCGAGCAGTGGCCTGAATCCCCCACCGCCCATCTCCGGCCGGAGGAGCGTGGAAGCTCCACACCTGGTGCGGGGTGTGGAGCCCAGCTCACTCAGCGGAAGGGACCGTCGGTCGCGAAGGCGTGGGCTGCAAAGCGCTTGCCCATTCGACGGTATGCGGCGGCGGTGGGGTGAAGGCCGTCGGCCAGGTCATCTGCCTCGTCCGGGCCGAGCAGCTCGCGTCCGTCGAGATAGTGCAGGTGCGGATCGGACGCCTGTCGTGCCGCAGCGATCCGGGCCAGTTCGGCACGGACCACCGCCAGCGACAATGCCCCGCCGGCCACATCAGCCGGATCGCCCAGGGCAGCGAGCCTCCCGTCCGGGCCGGTCGCGGTCGGGCCGGGGGCCTCCTCCAGGGCCGGACAGCTCACCGGAGAGATCAACAGCAGCGGGGTGTCCGGATGTCCATCCCGGATCGTGTCCAGGAATCCGTGTACCGCCGGGCCGAACGTCCGCAGCCGGAAGGCGGACAGGCTCACGATGTTGATGCCCACCTTGAGACTGATCAGGTCGGCGGGCGTATCGCGGATCGTCCGGGCGACATAGGGATCCAGCAGCGCGTTGCCCGCCTGGCTGAGGTTGATCACCTCCACCCCTCCGAGCGCAGCTGCCACCACCGGCCAGGTCCCTGTCGGGCCGTCAGCCTCGATGCAGTGGCTGATGGAACTGCCGTGGTGCACCCAGCGGCGCCGCCCGTCCGGCAGCGGTGCCAGTACGTCGCCGTCAGCGCGCAGTGCCACCAGTTCCGTTGGGGTCTGCTGTGGCAGCCACAACTCGACGTCCTTCATGACGGCCGGCAGCCCGGTGAATCGTACGGTCCCTGGCTCGCCTGGGATGAGTCGCTGTACGGCCCCGGGGCCCGCCATCCGCAGCACGTTGCCCACCGGCGCCTGCTGACGCCCGGCCAAGGCGCCGTCCACCAGCAGCTCCAGCATCCCGGTCGGGCGAGGGTGGGGGTCGGAGTCGAGGTGGCCGGTGGAGGTGAGTACCTCGAACTCCAAAGCGCGCGCATCGGTGCGGAACACCAGCCGCACCCCCGAAGGCATCACGGTCACCCCGTAGACCGACGGGTCCTGGTACTGCTCCTTGGTCCATGCGGGCAACCGGCGCGGCATCACCCCTGCCTGTGTGGTCTCCAGGTCCAACGCACCCCGTAACTCCACCGGCCCGCCCACCAGCGGAACCGCCCGCAGCGCCACCGTCACCGCTGCTGTCCCAGGTCCATGTGGTCCGGAGATGACATCGACCCGGTGGATTCGTGGCTCATCGACGCCCGCCGAACTCCCAGTGGTGGACCTCGATGTCCGCGTACCGGTCCGGATTCAGGACGGCTCGTGCCGTGTCCGGATCGGGGGCCCTGAGCAGCACCGCCGTACCCAGCCAGGTGTCGCCGTCGTCGGACAGAAGCGGCCCGTAGGCGACCAGCTCGTCCCGGTCGAGCGGCAGGGCAAGGTCGGCGGCCGGGCCCTCGCCGAGGCCGAGCACCAGGTACCGGTTGCCACCGGTCCGGCCACCGGGAAAATCCCACATGGTGCGCCCCAGCACGTTCCGCCACCTGCGCAGCAGCACATCCCGGTAGGCGCCGGCCTGGTAGTTGGGCTCGTCGAAGGCGAACGCGCGGGCTGCGGCGGGATCGGGCAGGTCGACGATGTGCACGCTGCCGGTGGGTGTTTCACCGTCATCGGCGAAGGTCGGGCCGCGAGCGATCAGCTCCTTCGCGTACCGGTCCATGTAGGACCAGTGCTCCTCCACCAACTCCTCGCGTAACGCGAGGGAGCCGGGCCGGTCACGGTGGTAGCAGAAGAACTCCATGGCCACAGACCCTTCCCCATCAAAGGCACCAACTCAACTGGCTTTTGGCGACGACGACCAGCGCTCGGAACCAGGCAGCATCCCGTGAAACGGTGTAGCCGTCACGGCCGCGCGGTCGCAACCAAGTGGGTTGCGAACACAGCTGCTCCGCAGCCGAGTGACAGAAAACCGCATCCGGCGCCGACATCCCCGGCTCAGGACGGCCCACAGCCGCCCAAAGATGGGAGATGACGGTGCTGCCGTCAGTGAGGGCGTTCGTGCCGATCACGGGGATGACCGGCAGCACCGGGGAAGCAGGCACGGTAATCTCGGGCCATGCCCGAGACATCGGTGGCGCACTTCTACGACGAACTGGCTGATGACTACCACCTGATCTATTCAGACTGGGATGCGAGCATCCGTCGGCAGGGGGGCGCCCTGGACGCCCTGATCGGCCAAGAGTGCGCGGCGGTCCTCGACTGTTCCTGCGGCATCGGCACGCAGGCCATCGGCCTGGCGCTGCGCGGGCACTCGGTCACCGGGACCGACCTCAGCCCCCGCGCCGCCGCCCGCGCTGCCCGTGAGGCCGCCCGCCGGAACCTGTGCCTGCGCACGGCCGCTGCCGATATGCGACGCCTCCCGTTTCCTGATGGCCGGTTCGACACGGTCGTCTGTGCCGACAACTCGCTGCCTCACCTGCTGACTGAGCAGGATGTGCACGCAGCCCTGGCCGAGATGCGCCGCGTGCTGCGTCCCGACGGCCTGCTGCTGGTCAGCACACGCCATTACGACGACCTGCTGCGCGACCGCCCGGCCTCGACGCCTCCACAAGTCCACAGGAACGTCGACTGCGGCGACGGCGAAGAACGAACCGTCAGCTTCCAGCTCTGGCACTGGCACGACGACGGCGAGCACTACGACCTGGAGCACTTCCAGCTCCTTCCGGCAGGCGGAGAATGGCGCGTCCAGGTCCGCCGAACTACTTACTGGGCGCTCGGCGGGGACCGGCTGGCCGGCCTCGCAGCCGGGGCCGGGTTTGTCGACCCCGAGTGGCGGATGCCGCAGGAGACGGGCTTTTTCCAGCCGCTGCTCGTGGCCCGCGCCGGTGAGTAGGTGACTCCGTCTTTCGGCGTGGGAGGGCGGGTGTCAGCCCGCCTTGGCGGGTTCCTCGGCGCGTGCTCGGGTGGTGGCGAGGCGGTATGAGTCGGTGCCGGTCTCGATGATGGTGCCGTTGAAGGTGAGGCGGTCGCGCAGAGTCGGAGGTCGGTGAAGGTTCAGGTCCAACCGCCGAAAGACTCGTTGGAGGCCATGGCGACGCTGTTCTTCTCCTCGCGTTCGGTCAGCAAGCTGTCGGGCGTCGTCGCCGGACACTGGCCCCGCCGCCGCCCCCGCCCTCCTCCCCGTGCCCTTGCCCCTGCGGTCTTCCGGCTGCGGCGGCGGGGTCACGCCTGCGTACCCCCGCACCGCGGGTCCGGCTGACCAGGTGCCGCGACGAGCACGTGGAACCCGCAGTCGCCACGGTGCCGAGAACACGCCGTCACCGGCCCACGGGATCGCCCTCGGCACCGTCGTCGTGGCTGCGCAGTGTCAGGTGGCCGCCGTGGTGCAGCGGTGTGCCGAGCCGCAGACGGGCCGCCTCGTGTCCCGTCTCCGCGTCGACGATGTGGACCTCGCCGTGACCGCCCCGGGTGACGGCGATCCAGTCGGAGCCCGGTGAGGCGGCCACCGCCCGGCGCTGGACGCCCTCCCAGGGGGTGCCGCCGCGACGCGGAGCGCCGTCCATGGCCCGCAGGGGAAACCGGCGGACGGTGCCGCCGGGGCCCAGGAGGACGAGTTCGTCGCCGTCGGGGTGGATGCGGGTGAAAGCGGTGTGACGCCGGGCGAGGGCCAGCCGGAAGACGAGTCCGGGGCCGAGTTCCGTGTGGAGCGTCCGGCCCGTTCCCAGGTCGTGGCGCCATGCCTGGTTGGTCCATTCCGGCCAGCGCAGCGGGTCCGGGTCGCCGCCGCGCAGCGTGCTCCACAGCGCCTGCCTGTGGGTGTCGAGCCGGAGGTACCAGCCCCGGGCGGGCGACCCCCAGGGGACGACCGCCTCGGCGGTGAGTGCGTCGCCCTTCCTCCGGGCCCGGTGCACTCCCTCGCCCGTGGCCGCGAACACGTCTCCCGTGCCGGGTACATGCGCGTCCCCGTGTCCGTCGTCCGGCAGCGGCAGGACGGCGTGCGGTGTGACCGGGGGGCAGCCGGGTGGAGCCGCGAGGAGGTCGGCGAACCGGTGGACGGCCAGCTCCCCGGGCTCTCGGTGCCGCAGCACGACCAGCGGATCGTCGCCGCCCAGCACCGTCACGCCCGGTTCGCCGGCGCGGGTGCGCACCCGCGTCGTGTCTCCGGTGGCCAGGTCGAGGACGGTCAGCAGGTCCGACCACGGTTCGGCGTTCTCGCCCAGTCCGGTGGTGACGGCCAGCCGGCGACCGGACGGGTCGCAGGCGAGGTGCTCGGCCGGCACGGCGACCGGGACCGCGCGTTCCACGAGCTTCTCGGCGAACGGATCGAGTATGAGCAGCTCCCCTCGACGGTCGTCGACGCAGGCCACCCGCCCGCCCGGCAGCGCCAGGAACCCGGCGTGCTCGGAGAGATGACGGCCGGTCAGGCTTCCCACGACGGTGCCGTCCGGCACGGTCAGCACATGGACGGATCCACCCACGTGGTCGGAGACGAGCAGAACGGGTGTGTCAGCGGGCATGTGTCCTCCAGAAACCGGCCTGGTGAAAACGATTATCATGTATCTTCGATGCGTTCCCGGTATCTGAGAAAGAGCGAGGGCATCGATGCTGCGCGCACCGTCGAGATTCGTCCGTGGTTGGATCGCCGCAGTGGTGGTGGCTTCCGTTCTGGTCGGCTGCGGCTCGTCGTCCGAAGAACCCGCGAGCGACAAGGCCAGGCCGACGGCGAAGACGGACGTCGGTGTCGAACCCATCAAGGCCTCCACGGAGTTGACCGACACCAACGGCGTCAAGGTTTCCCTGAAGAAGGAACCCGAGCGGATCGTCTGCCTGTTCGCACTCTGCGACGACATCCTGACCGAGCTGGGCATCGTCCCGACGGCCACCAACAGCGCGTTGCTCGCCCACCCGGACTTCCTGGGGCAGGAGAAGGCCAAGGAGGTCGACGTCATCCCCGGCGGATTCATCGCCCCGGAGGTGGAGGCGATCCTCTCCCACAAGCCCGACCTCGTGATCGGCCTGGGAGACACGCACGGCAAGCTCGCCCCGGCGCTCAAGGGCGCCACGACGTTCTGGGCCATGCAGCCCGAGACGTGGGAGGACAGTGTGGGGTACCTGCGTGACCTCGCCGCGCTCACCGGGCGCACCGCCGAGGGCGAGAAGGCCGAGAAGACCTTCCGGACCAAACTCGCCGCCGCCGAGAAGGCTCCCAGCGACAAGACCGCTCTCATCATCTACGGCGGTGACGAGAACTTCGGCGTCGCGACCCCGGAGTCCGACGTGGCCGCCAGCCTCTTCCCCAAGATCGCCGACTACCCGTGGAAGTCCCGTGGGGTGGAGGGCAGTTACAGTCTCGAAGAGATTCTCGCCCGGGACGTCGATGTGCTGTTCGTCGAGACCCTGAGCTTCGGCGACGCCGACGGCAAGCTGTCGGAGAAGCTGGCCGAGAACCCCCTCTGGGGCAAGATCCCGGCGGTGAAGAACGGCGACGTCCACGAGGTGAACTCGGAGGTGTGGGCCAAGGGGCGCGGCACCCGCTCCCTGGGCATCGTCCTCGACGAGGCCACGGCCGCCCTGCGGTGAGGACGCCCCTCTCGGCCCTTCTCCCGGCGCCCGCCACGGCGGGCGGACAGCGGGCGTCGCGCGTCACGCGGAGGGGGCAGCCGCTCCTGGTGGTCGTCCTGCTGGCCGTCTCCTCGGTCTGCGCACTCAGCCTCGGCACCCCCTACGTCCCACCGCACCGGCTGATCGCCGCGGTGCTGGACGGGGACACCACGCTCGCCGGGATCGTCGTCACCGAACTCCGCGTGCCCCGGCTGGTGCTGGCGCTCGTCGCCGGAGCCTGTCTGGGTGCGGCCGGGCTGGTGCTCCAGGAGGCGCTGCGCAATCCCCTGGCGGTGCCGGAGATGCTGGGCGTGTCGTCCGGTGCCGCGCTGGGGGTGGCCGCGCCGCTGGTGCTGAGCCTGTCACTGCCCGCCGCCGTCCAGCCGATGCTGGCCGTCGGGGGTGCCGCGCTCGGCGGCGGGCTCACGCTCCTGGCCGCCGGGCTCGGCCGTAGTCCGTCCGCGGTGCTGCTGACCGGCGCCGCGGTCGCCGCCGCGTTGCAGGCCGCGCTGCTCGTCCTGATGGTCATGGCCGACCAGTTGGACCTCCAGCTCATCTACCGTTACCTGCTCGGCTCCCTGTCCGCCCGGACCTGGGACGACGTGGCGGGTCTGTGGCCGTGGCTGCTCGTCGCGGCTCCCGCGCTCGTGCTGTGCGCGCCGGTGCTGTCGGTGATGCGGCTGGGCGACGAGGACGCCGCGGCGCTGGGTGTGCGCGCGCAGCGCGCCCGGCTGGCGGCACTGGCCATCGCGGTGGTGCTGATCGCTCCGGTGACGGCCGTGTGCGGACCCGTCGCGTGGGTGGGCTTCCTCGCCCCGCACCTGGCCCGCTGGTTCGACCCCGCGGCGGGGGCGGTGCGCTGGCTCCCGTGGTCCGCGGCCTGGGGCGCGGTCGTCGTGGTCGTCGCCGACCTCCCGGCCCGGCTGGCGCTGGCGCCCGTGGAGACACCGGCCGGTGCGTGGACGGCCCTGGTGGGGGTGCCGGCCGGGGTCGCGCTGATGCGGTCGGGCGGCCGCGGCCGGGCGTCCCGGCGCCGGCCGGCCGCCTCGGCCGCGGTGCGCGAGCCGCTGCCCGGGCCGAGGAAGGCGGCTTCCGGTGCCGCGGACGACATCCCTCGCGCCGGGGCGTCGCACGGCGTCAACGCAGACGCGACCGGGCACGGCGGGCTCGACGACGGCTGCCCGCCCCCTTCCGGGGCGACCAGAACGGAGGACGTCCGGTGACCCGGCGATTCACGGCTCTCGCGGCACTGGCCGTCGTGTGCGCCGGTGTGGAACTGGTGGCCGGGCGCGGCATGTCCCCGGGTGTGGCCTGGGACGTCCTGATCGGTGGCGGTGACGCGACGGAGCGCCACATCCTGTTCCAACTGCGCCTGCCCAGGCTGCTGGTGGCTCTCGTCGCCGGTGCCTGTCTCGCCGTCGCGGGGCTGGTCCTGCAGTCCGCCCTGCGCAATCCCCTCGCCGGGCCGGAGGTGACGGGCGTGACCCCGGGGGCGGTGCTCGGAGCCGTCACCGCGACCGCCCTGGGGCTCGCCGGGTGGGACTCGCCCCTGGCCGTGGTCCTCGCCGCGTGCGCGGGCGGGTGCGCCGGAGCCGCGCTGCTGTGGCTGCTGGCCGGCCGCGGGCGCGGTGACCCCGCGCAGACCGCCGTGCACGGGGTGCTGGTGTCGGCGGTGCTCGGCGGGCTCACCGCCATGGTGCTCCTCGTGGAGCCGGGCGAACTGGGCAGCGTCGTCCAGTGGCTCGTGGGCACCACGGAGGGCCGGGTGTGGCAGCACTGGCACCTGCTGTGGCCGTGGGCCCTCGTCTGGGGGGTCGCGGCCTGGTTGTCGGCCGGACCGTTGACCCTGCTGCGCTGCGGGGACGACATCGCCCTGGCCGCCGGCCTCTCGGCTCGCCCGGCCCGGACCCTGGCCCTGCTGTGCGCGGTGGCGCTGACGGCGGGCGCGGTGGCCGCCGTCGGGGCGCTGGGCTTCGTGGGACTGCTCGTTCCACACCTGGCCGTGGCCGTCTTCGGTGCGGACCTGCGGGTGAGCCTGCCCGGCGCCGCCCTGGTGGGTGCGGTGGTGGTGTGCGGGGCGGACGCGGCGGCGCAGCTGTCCTCGCGGCTGCTGGCGGGGGCGCTGGATGCCGGACGGCTCACGCTGCCGGTCGGTGCGCTCACCGCCTGCCTCGGCGCCGCGTTGCTGCTGGTCGTCGTGCGCCGCACACCGAGCCGTACGTTCTGACGTCGAATCGAGGACAGAGCATGACCGAGTCCGTGGGGATCCACGTCGAGGGGGTCCACTTCGGCTATCCCGGGCGACCTGTGCTGCGGGGCGTCGACCTGACCGTGCGGCCGGGCGAACTGACGGCCCTCATCGGGCTGAACGGCTGCGGCAAGTCGACCCTGCTGCGGCTGGCCGCCGGGCTGCTGCAACCGGACGAAGGGCGCGTTCGACTCGGAGGGGACGACCTCTCCCGGCTGTCCCGGCGGGCCACGGCCCGGAGGGTGGCCCTGCTGCATCAGTCCGCTCCGGCCGTGCCGGGCATGACGGTGCGTCACCTCGTGCGCCAGGGGCGGTACGCGGCGCGCGGACCGCTGGGCATGCTGCGCGAGGGCGACGACCCCGTCGTGCACCGGGCGCTGCGGGACGTCGGGGTGGAGGGGTGGGCCGACCGTGACGTCGACGCGCTGTCCGGAGGCGAGCGGCAGCGGGTCCGGCTGGCGATGGCGCTCGCCCAGGACACGCGCGTCCTGCTGCTCGACGAGCCGACCACCTACCTGGATCTGCACCACCAGCTCGACGTGCTGCAGACGGTGGTCCGCCTGCGTCAGGAACGTGGGCTCACCGTGGTGATGGTGCTGCACGACCTGGCCCACGCGTCCCGGTTCGCCGAACGCGTCGTCGCCCTGCGCGACGGCCGTGTGGTGGCCGACGGAGCACCGGGCGAGGTGGTGACCCCGGGATTGCTGGCGGACGTGCTGAAGGTGGCGGGACGGGTCGGTCGGGACCCCGAGGGAGGCTGGCCGGTGTGTTACCCAGATCACCCCCTCCCAGATCTAGAATATGAAAATCAGATTCATTAACGTGTGTCGCGGCGCTCACTCGAACGCCGTAACTCCCGGATGTACAAGGAGAGTTCATGGACAACGAGCAGATCTTCACGCCGATCGCCGACCAGGGTCAGCTGGCCCACGCCTCGGCCTCCCACTCCAACGCGCTCGTCGAGAACCCCTTCGACGACAACGAGGAGTAAACGAGGGGGTCCAGCCACCCTCGACCGTGGGCCCGCCCGTTGCCTTCCGGGCGGGCCCACGCCCATCCCCCACCTTTCGTCAGGAGGATCGCCGTGTCCCGCAGCCGACTCGTCCCCGGTGTCGAGGTCGTCGCCGTGCCCGGGCGAGGGCTCGCCGTCCGGACCCAGGAAGGGGAGTTCTACAGCGTCAGGACAGGGAGTGCCGACGAGGACGTTCTGCTCTCCCGGCTCACCGGCGTGACAACGGGCCCGGTGGGCGAGGGACTCGATCATGTGGTGCGGGCGTTCGAGGAGGCAGGCTATCTGGCGGAAGGGCCGCAGGACTCGCAGTGGCCCGCCGCTCGCCGGGACGTCCGGATCCTCGGCGACCCGGTACTGACCGCACCGCTCGCCGCGCAGCTGGCCGCCCTGGGCGCCCGGCCCCTCACGACTGAGGCCGTCACCGCCTCGGGCGGACCACCGGTGGGCGTCGAGGACCTGCTCGACTCAGACCCCTCCGCGGTCGTGTGGTGCCTCGACGGACCCGTGCCGGACGGACTGTGGGACGCCGCCGACACCCTGCCCGACCACGGCGTCGCGTGGCTGCGCTGCCACCGCGAGGGCTGGCAGGCGTACGTCGAGCCGGTGGCCGCCGCTCCCGGAGACGTCACCTCTGCGCACGTCCGATCCCGCCGCCTCGCCGCCACCCCCGCCCACCGCGAACTGGCCGCGTACTGGAGCGGACCTCGTACCTCCGGCGCGCCGGTCCAGCTCGCCCCGCCCGCGGCCACGCTGCTCGCGGCGCTGCTCGCGGACGATCTCGGCCGGTGGGCCACCGGCGCCCCGGACACGGCCGGTCTCCCGGCCCGTCGCCGGCTCCGCCGCGTGGACCTGCGCACGCTGACGGTCACCGAGCACCCCGTCCTCCCGGTGCCCGACGTCGCACCGATGCCGGAGAAGGACGGATGACAGCGTCCGACGCGATCGTGGAGGAACTCGCCACCGACGTGCTCCTCCCGGCCGGCGACGGCCCCTTCCCGGCCGTCCTGGTGCGCACTCCCTACGACCGGACGCGGCACCGGGCGGAGGCGCGCGGCTGGGCCCGCCGCGGATTCGCCGCCGTCGTCCAGGACGTGCGCGGCCGGTTCGCGTCACCGGGAGAGTGGCACCCCTACGCGAACGAAGCCACCGGCGGCGCGGCGGCCGTCCGCTGGATCCGGCGGCAGCCGTGGAGCGACGGCCGGCTGGTGGCCGTCGGCGCCTCCTACGCGGCCCACTGCGCCCTCGTCCTCGCCCTCGACGTGCCCGAGGACGCCCGGCCCGACGCCGTCCTCGCGGCCGTACCCGCCCTCGGCCCGGCGGAGACGGCACGCGAGGCGTCCGGCGTGGAGCGGCTGCTGTCCCGCGCCGGATGGTGGGCCGCCCACGGTGACCGACCGGACTCGGACGAGAGCGCGCTGGACAAGGCCCTCGCGGCGGACCCCGGCCTCCTCACCCATCTGCCGCTCACCGGCCTCCCCGAACGGCTGGGCCGCCGGCTGCCCTCCTGGGCGGGCCTGTGGCGGCACCACGACCGCGGGCGCCTGATCGCGCGGGCGGCGCACGCCGCCGTGCCCCTGCTCGCGGTGGGCGGCCACCACGACCACTTCACCGAGGACACCGTCGCACTGTGGCACGCCTGGGGCGGACCCTCGGCGCGGCTGCTGCTGGGCCCCTGGGGCCACGGCCTCGGTTCCACACCAGGCCCCGACGCCGGCCCGGCCCACCGGGTGAACCTCGGCGACCTGTACGTGCGCTGGACCCGCCGCGCCCTGGCCGGCGAACTGGCCCCCGGCCGCCGTGGCTCACAGGCGCTCGGCGGGGCCGATCTGTGGCTGCCCGCGGGTACGGAGGGCGAACCGCGCACCCGACGGCCGCGGCTGCTGCACGGGGCCGCGTTCACCGCCGATCCCGGCCGACCCGTCCGCTCCGACGACCTGACCGTCCCCACCGACGGCCTGCCCGACCGCTGCCTGCTGGTCACCCCGCCGCTCCCGCGCCCGCTCGACGTGGTCGGCCCCGTGAGCGTGCACCTGCGGGCCACGGCCCACACACCGTCCGCCGACTGGTCCGCTCGGCTCGTCGCCCTCACACCGGAAGGGGTCGCCGAGAGACTCGCCGTCGGAATCGTCCGGCGTGACGAACGGGCAGGCCGCGAGGCCGCGTTCACCGTCGGCCTCGGACGGATCGCGCGTCGGCTGAACGCCGGCACCCGGCTGCGCCTGGAGATCGCCGGGCACCACTTCCCGGCCCACGCCCGCAACCCGCACACCGGGGAGGATCCGGTGACGGCCGGCCGGCTGCACGCCTCCCGGCGCGAGATCGATCCGGACAGCGTGGTGCTGAGCCTGCCCGTGCTCCCGTCCCGCCCCACCCCTGTCGACCCCGCGGAGGAGATCCTGAGATGACGACGCTGTCGCTGGAAGCACTCGTCGACCCCGTCTGCGGCATCGTCCGCAAGGTCGAGCCCGTCGCGCACCCCACGGGCGCCCCGCCCCGCTACACCGCGCTCACGGCCGAGATATCCGACGCCCGCAGACACGGCCTGTGGCCCGCCGACCGGGTCTCCCTCGGCACCACCTTCGGCGACCCCGGCCAAGCCCGAGTCGCCGCGATAGCCGAAGGGGTGGAGCGGTACTGCGGCAACCGCGTTCCGCCGCCCGGCCACCCCGACGCCCCCGTGCGCGCCACGGCCGCCGAACTGGCCGACAAGGGCCTGCGGCTCTACGGCCCGGGGGACCTGCCCGCGTACGCCGACTGGCAGTACGCCCGGGAGAAGTTCCCCTACCGCCCCCTCACCCCCGACACCCCGTCCCTGTGGACGCGCGGCACCGAACTGCTGCCCGGCGGACGCACGACGGACGTCTGGGCGCCCGTCGCGCTCACCCACCTCAACTGGCGCCAGGGCGAACTGCGCGAGCTGCCCCGCACCCACCACCTCAACTACGCCGGGATCGCCACGGGACAGGGTCTCGACGACGCCGTCGAACGCGGCCTGCTGGAGATCGTCGAACGCGACGCCCTGGAACTGTGGTGGCATCTGGACGGCCCGGCCCGCGGCATCGACCCGGCGAGCGTGCCCGGCCTCGCCGACGACCTCGCCGGTTCCGCGTTCGACGTCCACATCGTCGAGATGTACTCGGAGTTCGCCCCCTGCATGGCCGCGCTCGTGCACGACCCGCGCCTCGGCCTGTACGCAGCTGGGTTCGCCTGCAAGTACGACCCGGCCGAGGCTGCCCGCAAGGCCGTCCTGGAAGCCGTCCACACCTGGGTCTTCACCCAGGGCCTGACCGGCTCCGGCGGCTGGGTGTTCCAGGCCGTGGAGGCCGGGCTGCTCGCCCGCGGGCTGTACCTGGACCACCGGGCCGACGGCCGCTATCTCGATGTGTGCGGCGAGCAGTTCGAGCACGTGAGGGACCTGGGCGCCCACGTGCAGGTGTGGCTGGACGAGAGGATGGCCGCCGAGGCCAGGCGGTTCACCGAGCCGGCGTTCGGGACCGTGTCCCTCGACGAGGCCGAACGCGGCAGCCGGCAGCGGCTGGACAGCACGCTGCACGCGGGCGGCCACCGTGTCATGACCTTCGACCTCACCACGGAGGACGTGGCCGAGACCCCCCTGCGCGTCGCCCGGGTGCTCGTCTCCGGGCTGCTGCCCAACGCCCCGGCCGCCTTCGGCTACTTCGGCTGCCCGCGGCTCGCCGAGGCCGCCGTCGCCCGAGGGTGGCGCACGAGCCCGCCGAGCGCGCCGGAGGACTTCACGCTGGCGCCTCCGCCGCACATGTGAGGGCCGCACCCGTGAAAAAGGTTTGCGAGGACCGCCCGGTGGACCTCGTCGCCGCCCTCGCTCGCGCACGCTCCCCGGAGCCGCCCGGACCCGACACACCCGCCGGGGCAGTGGTCCGGGCCTGGCCCGGACCGCCGCGCCCCCTCCCGCCGGCCGGCCCGGCCGACCTCGACCTGGGGGCCCTGCTGCGCCACTCGCTGTCCGCGGCGGACGACTCCGGACGCCTCAGGCCCGTGTCCTCCGCCGGTGCACTGCACCCGGTGGACGCCGAACTGTACGTGGGCGCGGGCTGCTCCCTGCCGCCCGGCCGCTACGGCTACGACCCGCTGCGGCACCGCGTCCACCGCCTCGGCCGGCAACCCGAGGGCACACCGCCCGGCGTGACCGCCGAACTCTCCGTCACCGCACGGCGCACGGTCTCCCACTACGGCCACCGCGCCTGGCCGCTGCTGCTGCTGGACACCGGGCACGCCGCCGCGGCCCTGTTCCTCGCGGCCCGCGCGCTGGGCACGGACGAGCCCCAGGTACGGCTGGACGGTCTCGCCGAGAGCCCACTGGCCGCCGTGCACGTCCCGCCGCCCGGCGGGCGGGGCGGCCCCGTGCACCAGGAGGGCGGGCGGGGACAGCCGCACCCGGACGGCGGCGCCCGCGTCCTGGACCCGCCGGGGGGCCCGGCCACCCCCGCCGAACTGCTGGCGCGCCGCAGTACCCCACCGCCTCTGCCGGGCGCCCCGTCCCAGGACGCGCTGCTGGCGGTCCTCACCACTGCGGAACGGGCGGGCACCGGCGCGCCGCGGGAGGTCCTCACGACCGCCGCTCGGCCGGGCGGCGGCGACCTGCGCTGGTGCGCGGCGGTGGGCCCGCCACGACCCGCCCTGATGGCGCTGTCCGCCGATGGCACGACCCTGCGGCGGCACGCGGCGGGAGAGGCCCGCCCGACCCTCGCGGCCTGGGCCGCGGGCCAGGCGTGGATCGCGGACGCGGGCGCCGTCCTGCTCGCCCACGGCTGCCCCGCGGACGCCGACGCCGTGCACATCCGCCGCGCCCACCTGCGGGCCGGCTTCGCCGTCCACCTGGCCCATGTCACCGCCCTGCGCCACGGGCTGGCGGCTCGGCCCGTCGGCTCGTGGCAGCAGGCGGACCTCGGCGCCGCCCTCGGCGCCGCCCCGGGCCGGGACTGGGTCGTCCACGCACTGGCCCTCGGCACCCGCCACGCCGACGAGGAGAACACCACGTGATCGTCCACCCCGAGCTGCTCCGCGCTGCCCGGGGCGCCCGGCGCCCCCTGCTCGCGTCCACCTTCCTGCAGGGCGCCGTCACCCTGACCCACCTGGCGCAGGCCGCACTGCTGGCCCTCGCGCTCGCCCACCTGGCCCGCGGCGACACCGGCCTGCTTCCGTGGCTGCTGGCTGCGGTGCTCGCCGTCGTCGCCGCCCGCGCCGGGCTCGCCCTGTGGCAACGGCGCACCGCCACCCGTGCCGGGGCCCGGGTCAGGGTGGCCCTGCGGGACGAACTCCTCACCCACCTGGGCCGGCTGGGGCCCGCCCACCTGACCACCGCGAGGGCCGGAGCCGTCCGCACCACCCTCGTCGACGGGGTGGAGGGCGTCGACGCCTATGTCTCCCGCTACCTGCCCCAGCTGCTGATCACCCTCACCGTGCCGCCCCTGGTGCTGGCCGCCCTGGCCGTGGTCGAACCGTGGGCACTCCTCGGCCTCGTCCCCGCCCTGCTGCTCGCCCTGGCCGGTCCGCGCGCCTGGGACCGGCTCCTGGCTGCCCGCGGCAAGGAGCACTGGGACACCTACGAAGGGCTCGGCGCCGACTACCTGGAGGCGCTCCAGGGCATGCCCGCCCTCCGTGCCGCCGGCGCCGTCGGGCGCACCCGCGCACGCCTGGAGGAGCGGTCCGCCGCGCTGCACCGGGCGACCGTCGCCAAACTGAGGGTGTCCCTGGTCGACACCGCCATCACCGACCTCGCCATCCAGGGCGGCACGGCCGCGGCCGCGCTCCTGGCGTGCTGGTCGGCCGTCACCGGATCCACCACGGCGACCGGCACCTATCTGATGCTGCTGCTGGCCTCCGAGTGCTTCCGGCCGGTCCGCGACCTGGCCCGCGAATGGCACGCCGGATACCTGGGCGTGTCGGCCGCGGACGGCCTCGCGGCCCTGCGCACCGCCAAGCCGGCCGTCCCGGACACCGGAGAGGCCCCCACTCACTGGACGACCCCGCCCGAAGTGCGCTTCGACAACGTCCGGTTCGCCTACGACGGCACACGGGCGCCGGCCCTCGACGGCGTCTCCTTCAGCGCGCAGGCGGGACGGACGACGGCGATCGTCGGCCCTTCCGGCGCGGGCAAATCCACGCTGCTGGCTCTGCTCCTGCGGCACCACGACCCGCAGGAGGGCAGGATCACGCTCGACGGGCGCCCCACGACCGAGTACACCCTCGACTCGCTGCGGCAGGGCATCGCCGTCGTGTCGCAGGAGACGTACCTCTTTCACGCCAGCATCGCCGACAACCTGCGCCTGGCCCTGCCCGGCGCCACGGACGACGACCTGACCCGGGCAGCACGCGTCGCAGGAGTCCACGACGAGATAGCCGCCCTCCCCGACGGCTACGCCACCGTCCTCGGTGAGCGCGGCGCCACCCTCTCGGGTGGCCAGCGCCAGCGTCTCGCCCTTGCGCGCGCCCTGCTCGCGGACGCCCCGGTGCTGGTGCTCGACGAGGCCACGAGCGCGGTCGACGAGCGCCGCGAAGCGGACATCCTCCGGGAGCTGATGAACGCCGCGAGCGGCCGGACCGTCCTGGTGGTCGCTCACCGGCTGGCCGCCGTCCGGCACGCCGACCGCATCGTCGTCCTCGACGAAGGACGGGTGGACGCCGTCGGCGAGCACGCCGGCCTGGTCGAGGCCGGCGGCGTCTACGCGCGGCTCGTCGACGCCGGCCGCGCCCACCGAGGAGAACTCGCCGTATGAGCACCGCCACCGCCGCCACCGCCCCCTCCGAAGCGGACGTACCCGCGCGAGGCGCACTGCGGGCCCTCCTCCCCGCCCTCGCCGCTCACCCCGCCATGACGGCCCGCACCTGCGCCGCCGCCCTCCTCGAACAGGGCTCCCTCGTCGCGCTGGTCACCCTGGCCGCGCACACTGTGGGTACCGCCGTCATCGAAGGGCGCGCCCCCTCGGCCGCCACCGTCACCGCGCTGGTCGCCCTGGTCCTCGTCCGCGCCCTGACGACCTGGCGGGAGATGGACCTCTCGCACGACCTGGCCTACCGGGTGCTGGCCGTACTGCGGGTGCGCGTCTTCGACGGCCTCGCCCGCAGCGCGCCCGCCCGCATCGCGGGCCGGCGCAGCGGCGACCTCGCCGCCACCGCCATGGCCGACGTGGAGGCGCTGGAATTCCTCTACGCCCACACCACCGCCCAACTGCTGGCGTCGGGGACGATGTTCACCGGCGGCTCCCTGGTCCTCGCCGTGGTGGAACCGTGGCTGCTGGCGGCCGTGCTCCCGGTCGCGACCCTGCTCGTCGCGGCGCCCTTCGCCGACGCGGGCGGGCGCGCGGTACGCGGCGGCCGCACCCGGACGGCCGCGGCGAGGCTGTCTGCCGACACGGTGGAGACCGTCGACGGGCTGCGCGAACTGCTCGCCTTCGGCCGGCTCGCGGAGCGCCGCCGCCTGCTGGCGAAGCGGGGACGGCAGCTGGGCGACGCCCAGCGCGCCGAGGCCACCTGGGAGGCGGTCGCCGCATCGGTCCGCGACCTGCTCATCGTGGCCGCCGTCCTCGGCGTGGTCACCGCGGCGGCGCAGTCCGTGACCTCCGGGCGGCTGCACGGCGCATGGGCCCCGGCGGCGATGGCCCTGGCCCTGTCCGTTCTCGGTCCGGTCGCGGAGTCGGCCCGTGCCCTGAGCCAGGCCGTGGCACTGCGCGCCGCCGCCGCCCGCGTCGGCGCGGCCGTCAAGGCTGCCGCTCTCGCCCCGCCGCCCTCCGCTCCCCGTCCCCTGCCGCCCGGTCCGTTGGGTGTCCGGCTGCACGGCGTGCGGTTCGACTACGGTGGACAGCCCGTGCTGGACGGCGTCGACCTGACCGTCCCTCCGGGTCGGACACTCGCCCTGGTCGGCGTCTCGGGAGCCGGCAAGTCGACCTGCGCCCACCTACTGGCCCGGTTCTGGGACCCCTCCCAGGGAGCGGTCCAGCTGGTGTCCGCCCACGGCGACGCCGTGGACATCCGGGACGTGAGCGACCCCGAACTGCGGCGGGCGGTCGTCCTCGTGGGACAGGAGACACCCCTCTTCCACGGCACTCTCGCCGAGAACCTGCGGCTCGCCGCACCCGAAGCGGACGACGACCTGCTCGCCACGGCAGCGCGCCGGTGCGGCGTCGACCGGATCGCCGCGATGGACACCCTCGTCGGGGAGCGCGGCGCAACGCTCTCGGGAGGACAGCGGGCCCGCATAGCCCTCGCCCGCGCGCTGCTGGTACGCCCGCGCGTCCTCGTCCTCGACGAGTCCACCGCCCACCTGGACAACACCGGCGACGCCCAGCTCGCCACCGCGCTGCGGGAGGAGGGCCGCACCACGATCGTCATCGCCCACCGGCCGGCCACCATCCGCCGTGCCGACCGCATCGCAGTCCTGGAGAAGGGCCGCATCACGGAAGAGGGAACGTGGGAGGACCTCACCAGCCGCCCCGGCAGCGCGCTCAACCGCGTACTCTCCACCCCCTCCTGAGCACGGGACGTCGCCCAGGGGCCCGGGCAGGGGGAGGCTTGAGGGCGCGTCACCTGGAAGGACTCCTCCCGGACGAACGTCGCAACGACGGTCGGTACGGGGAGCAGCAGCAGGCTGCCGAACGCCATCGCGTAACCCGTGATGCCCCACTGCCGGCTGCCGTCGCTGAAGCCGAGGCCTGGCCAGCCGCGAAGTCACCCCCGGGGAGCTCATCCACCACGCGGACCACGGCACCCTGCCCTGAACAGTCGTGTTGTGAGTTTCACAAGGGAGTGTCGGGATTCAGGCGTCCATGGGCTCGGTCGGCGACTCGTTCGGCAATGCCCTCGCGGAGAACCTGTGGATGGTCATCAAGACTGAGTGCATCCGCGGCCGGTTCTTCGCCACCCGGGCCGAAGCGAACCTCGCGCTCTTCGAGTACATCGACGGTTTCCACAACCCCCGCCGCATCCAGAAACGGCTCGGCCACCTCAGCCCGATCGCATACGAGGAGAAGCACTACGCCTACCGGGCAGCGACCGAACAAGTGAACCTGAAACCACGTCAACCCGTCCTGACCTGCTAGTCAGCCACTTCCGCGCAGCGGGGGAACCTCACATCGGCACCGGCGGACCACCACCTGTTCTTCATAGGCGAGTTCTCCGGTGCTCCGGTTGCGGCGGCACTTGGCTCTCCCTCGGACCTACTCCAGCGCCCGGAGCCGGGTGATGGCGCCGGCAAGGGTGTGGCCGCAGAACGCCAGGTGGTCGGCACCGTATCCGCGAGGGCCGCATTCGACGACGAGCAACAGGCCCAAGTAGAGGTGGTAGAGCGCGAGCCGGTGCCGGAAGGCAGGCGTGAAGTCGAATCTGCCGCCGGCGTTGCTGTAGCCAGCGACAAGGTCGCTGTCCGGGCCGGCGTCGCCGCCGAAGGCCAGGGAGACCAGCTCGGCGGCCGGGTCGCCCCAGAACGCCCGCTCGTGGTCGATGAGTCCAGTGATTCGGGGCCGTGCCCCGTCCCTGGTGACGTCGACGAAGATGTTGCCGGGCCACAGGTCGAAGTGGACCAGCCGGGGCTCGGTGACCTCGTCGAGCGCATAGCCCCCTTCGGCCACCAGGGTCCGTATCTCGGCGGGCGGCACACCGAGCGGGGACTGCCAGCGCTCGGCGTCGTCGAGGAGCGCGTCCACCATGGCAGTGAAGGCCGTACGCCAGTCGGCTGCGGACAGCCCGGACTCGGCCGCCGGATAGCCGAACCGGCCGTTCCCCGGGGCCAGGGTGTGCAGTCGTGCGGTGATCGCACCGAGTTCGCAGCGCAGCGCCGCCTGGGCGGCGGGCGACAGGCAGTCCGCCGCCTTGTCCCACGAGGTGCCCTCCAGGACGGACACGGCCAGGAACTCCTCGCCCGCGTACAGCAGGGCGGGCGTCGGCACACTGTCTTCGGGAAGAGCCTCGATACGCCGGTAGACCATGGCTTCCGTGGCCATGATGCCGCGTTCGTAGCGCAGGACCGCGACATCAGCCGGCGGGGCGAGTTTGACAACGGCGGGTCGGCCGTCGTCAAGAACGACGCGGTAGGCGGTGTTGAACCAGCCGTCGGTCAGTTCGGACTCAAGACGGCAGCCGATTCCGGTGGATGCGCGCAGCAGGGCGTCGAGTTCACCCGGGGACACACGGCGCTTGGTCTGACTCTGCATGGAGGCAACACTTTCGGATGGTCCGAAGTCGGACAGCAAGAGAGCTGGGAGCGCTCCCATAATCTCGATCAGGTGCGACTCCGTCCAGAGGGATTCGCGGCCGGAAGCTGTCACGCTGACGCGCCGGCACGTCGATGACACGCAGCTGTTCCACTCCGAGTTTGCGGACCACGACCTCGGCCAGGCCATCGCCCGCATGACCAGCCGAGTCGTGATCATTGAGCGGCCCGGGTGAGATCCTTCATCCGGATCATCTCAGACGGAGTGAGCGCACCCGGGGGCGGCCGGGCTGATGGGTGCAAGGGTGCAAGGGTGCAACCAGGCGGTACGCCCTCGCGAGGGAGTCCACGTCGTTGTCAGAAAACGATCTTGGACGTCCTCGTTCTCGTCTCCGCAGGCACCCCTTGGACCACACCACCAGGAGGAACCAGTGTCATACCCGCATCTGCTCACCCCCGCGGAGAAGCTCGCCGACGCGAAGAAGCTGTTGAGCCTCCCGCGTATCGTCGTGATCTGCGGCTCCACCCGCTTCAATGCCGAGATGAACGAGGCCGATCTGCGAGAGACCAAAGCCGGAAAGATCGTCGTCAAACCGGGCATTGACATGAAGTCGCCGCACGAACTGTGGTCCGATCCTGCCGAGGCCGAGGCGCTGAAGGTTCGACTCGACGATCTGCACCGGGCGAAGATCCGGCTCGCTGATGAGGTGCTCGTAGTCGGCGACTACATCGGAGACAGCACCCGAGCCGAAATCGCCTACGCCCGGTCGCTGGGCAAGCCCGTGCGGTTCACGCACCCCGAAGTCGCCCCTGACGCCTGACCACCCGCTGCCACCTCGACAACGAGGGCCGGCAGCCCGCCGCCTGACCGCCTCGCGGTGGCTTCGGCCGCCACCCTCCGCAGGCATCCCTTGGAATTGATCATCTAGCCTCGATCTTGCGTAACGGTCTGCCGACAGAGTCGGCGGACCGTTTTGCATTCTTACGGGGTGATGGACAGGCCGATGGCCCGACTCTCGTGTCGGATGGGCGCCGGGTTCCACGGGTCCGGGTGTGGAAGTGCTGTCGAAGGGACGGGGGGATCCGCTGGTCAGTCGGGGCTCGGCAGTTGGGCGAGCCGTTCGAGTGCGGCCGTGATGTGGTTGGTCCACGGCCAGTGCCCGGCAAGGCGGACGATCCGTCGACGGCCAGTGGTGATGAGTTGTCCTGCCGCGGTGAACAGGCGGAGTCGCAAACGGCGGGGCTCCCAGCACCTGGCCTTGCCGGTCAGGCGAGCATGGGCATCCAGGCCAGCAGGTCGAGGGCGATCTGCACGATCTCGAGCCAGACCTGGTTCTGGGCGGTGTGGTGCAGAGGGAGGTTGCGCAGGCGGTGGCCCTGGCGGCCCGGATCCGGTCCTCGGCCCGGGCTCGCAGTCGGTGTCGCAGCTCGAGCTCGGCAATGGGCCGGCTGGTGGTGTTGGTGGCGAAACACGTGAGCCGCATGCCGTCGGCGTCGGTGAGCCTCAACTGGGCTCCCGGATGCGGCCGTTCCTTTCTCACGATCAGCCGCATGCCCGTCGGCCAGCCGTCCAGGATGTTGCCGGTGAGTTCGGCGACCCAGGCCCCGTCACGGATCTCGCCGTCCGCTTCGACGGCCGGTGTCCAGGCGGATGCTGGGACTTTCAGCACGTGCTGGTGGATCGTGTCGGTGATCACCATGCCGACGGAGTAGGACAGCCATCTGCCGCGCTGGGTGAGCCAGGCGAGGAAGTCCCGCGGAGTCGGTGCGGATGAGGGTCTGGCGCCACGCCGGTACTTCTTCGGGAGTTGGGCGAGGGCCTGGCGGGTGGTGGTGATGTGGTCGGCGGCGGTGTTCGAGCCCGCGTTGCCCGGTCTGAGCAGGGCCGCGACGGGTTCCCCGGTGCCGCCCGGTCCGTGGTCGACGAAGGCCATGAGGGGGTGGTGGCCGTAGGTCTTCTTCCAGGTCGGGGCGGCGTCCTCCTTGTCCGAATGCGCGATCACCAGCACTCCGTCCAAAACGATCGTCACGCGGCCCTCCTGGTCGGGAGCGTGTGAGCCGGCCAACGACCACATCCGGGAGCGGACTTGGGATCGTGCGGCCCGGATGGCCCGTAAGCTCTTCTCTCTGCTGGAGGCGAGGGTGCCGATGAGGCGGAAGACGGTCGGGTCGGAGGCCACGTGGCCGAAGACGGCCGGCTCGGCCCGGAGCATGGCGATGTCAGCCCCGGGTTCAAGGGCTGGTTGCTGTGGAGGGTAATGCCGCCGCCTCATGGAAGATCACGAACAGGAGGCGGCGTCGGGCTCAACCGCCTGATCGACGGCCAAGATCAGCGGACAGCGCCGCGTAGATGTACTCGCTGCCCCAGCGATCCCCGTCGAGGTCGTTCTCGACCAGGTGTGCCTCCCGACGCATCCCAAGACGCTCACAGACCCGCACAGATCCGGTGTTCTCCACGTCCAGCCGTGCGTAGAGCCGGTGCACGCCCAGCGTGTCGAAGGCAAACCCGGCCAGCGCTGCGGCCGCCTCGGTCGCGTAGCCGTGTCCCTGGTGACCTGGGTCGAGAGTCCAGCCGATCTCGGCCTGGGCCGCGCGGGCATCAGCCAGGGTGAGGCTCACCTCGCCAAGGAGGCCGGGCTCATCGCGTCGGCAGACAGCGAGCGCCAGCTTGTCCCCGTCGGCACGCCAGACCGTCTGCGCCGCGCGCTCGGCGGCAACCTGCCCGCTGCGCTCCCGCGTGTGCGCCGGCCGGTACAAGTAGCGTGCCACGCTCGACAGGCTCTGGTAGGCGTACAGGTCATCGGCGTCGTCAGGAGTGAACAGACGCAGCGACAACCGGGACGTGGCCAACGGCAGCAGCGGGACGATGTCCAACCGGACCTCCGGAGGCGGATGTGGATCAAGTTGCGGTCTGATTTTCGCATCACGGCTGCCCGGCAGCCACGCCTTTTCAAGAGCAGCGCTAGGTGTTGTCGTCAAATGTCACGCCCACATCAGCAGCGATGCGAGGGTGACGGCTGCTTGGTAGGACTCGGCGGTCTTGTCGTAGCGGGTGGC
>NZ_JBVIAY010000035.1:0-53313 GCF_055573695.1 Streptomyces sp. NPDC030143 | reverse complement strand
CAGCCACGCGGTGTCCCGGGCTGCGGTCGGGAGCGGGGAAGGCGCAGGATGATGGCCATGGCGCGGGCGCTGATCATCGGTGGAGAACCGCTGCTTAAGGGCTGTCCCGTTAGTGCTCTCTGAGGTGGGCCGCGCCCCTCGGGGTTCAGCCTCGCGTGATGCTGTGAACGAGCCCTGAAACGCCTTGACCTCAACTGAACCTGAGGGTCTACGGTGATCGCGTTCTGTCGATCACGAGAAGGAGGGGCACGTGAGCGTGACGCTCAGGGAGTACTCGCAGGAGGAGTTGGCTGCTCAGCCCATCGGTTCATGGACTGGCGAGGCATACCGGCAGGTGGTCGGTGCCCTCCGTGCGCAGTTAGCGGTGGAGGATCTCACGCAGCCGCATTGGTGGACACTCAACCACGTTGCCGGGGAGCCGGGTAAGTGGACCCGCGCAATGTTGATCGAGCGGCTGGCGAAGTACGAGGACCTCGGGATCGACTTCAATAGTGTCTTCGATGACCTTGTCGCCCGCGGTTGGCTGACGGAGGACGCAGGGCTCATGACTTTGACCGAGGCAGGAGAGGACGGGCGGCTGCGGGCCAGGGAGCGCAACTTGCGCGTGCATCAGCAGATGCACGAAGGCATTGATACGGCCGACTTCGTGACCACAGTCAACGTCCTGCGACGTATCGTCGCCAACCTGGGTGGCGACGGCAACCTGCCCGACTGACGGGTGCCGTAGGCAGCCGTTCATGGGTGAGAACATCTCGGTGTGGCTGGTGTGATCACGGCGTCGGAGTCGTCCTGGATAGCCCCGTTCACCGGTTTGAGCATGAGTCGGTTCGGCAAGCTGATCACGGCACTGCGTCGGGAGGTCGCGGACCCGGTCCGCAAGGGTCGGCCGTTGAGCCTGCCTCTTGAGGATCGGGTCGTGCTGGTCGCCGCGTACTGGCGGACCAACCTGACCATGCGGCAGCTCGCGCCGCTGTTCGGGGTCTCCAAGTCTGCGGCCGACCGCGTCGTCGACCACCTCGGGCCGTTGCTCGCCCTGCAGCAGCGCAAGCGCTTCCGCAAGGACGCCGTGTTGATCGTTTACGGCACCTTGGTTCCCACCCGCGACCACAGCATCGCCGAGCAGTCCAAGAACTACCGGTACTCGACCAATCACCAGGTCGTCATCGACGCCGACACCCGGCTCGTCGTTGCTGTCGGCCGGCCGTTGCCCGGCAACCGCAACGACTGCAAGGCGTGGGAGCTGTCCGGTGCGAAGGAGGCTGTCGGCCAGACCACGGTCATCGCGGACGGCGGCTACCAGGGCACCGGCCTGGTCATCCCGCACCGCCGCGAGCGCGGCAAGGCCGAACTCCCGCCATGGAAAGAGGAGCACAACGCCTCCCACCGCAAGGTCCGCGCCCGCGTCGAGCACGCCTTCGCCCGTATGAAGGGCTGGAAGATTCTCCGAGACTGTCGCCTCAAGGGCGACGGCGTACACCACGCCATGCTCGGCATCGCCCGCCTGCACAACCAGGAACCCGAGCTGGTAGTGGAAGTGGGCATCGACGTCGCCCGCGATGCCTCCGGCCGGTGGCGCCACCCCGCACGCTGGCACCGTGCCCGCCCCGACCTCTCTCCCGCCGACGTCCCCCGCACAACGGCGCCGCCGCATTGACGGCCGGCCTCGGTTGCGTTCGCGCCGCGGACGCGTCAGCTGGTGCGTCAGTGAGGCTCCGCCAACTTGAAGACGCAGGTCAAAGGGCTGGTGTGACCAGCTCTATGGGTACTCGTGCTGGTCGTGGGCGGCTGTCTGAGGAGGAGATCGTTCGTCTGGGCCGAGGGACGGGCCGTTCTTCGCAAGCCTCGAAAAATTTGGAACTTGAATTCGTCGCGCCCGTCATAATGTGCAGATCAGCAGAAGGGCAGTGATGAACCACCCTGACCATGCGAATGGGGCAGAGCCGTGCGCGCTGCTGATCACCGGCACTGTCGGCGTCGGCAAGACCACTGCCGCCGGTCTGATGGGCGATCTCCTCTCTGAGGCCGGTGTGCCGCATGCGGTCATGGACCTGGACCGGCTCTGCCAGACATGGCCCGCCCCTGACGGCGACCCGTTCAACTTCGCCCTGCTGCTGCGTAACCTGCGCGCGTTGACGGCCAACTACCTTGATGCCGGTGTACGGCGGTTGATTCTTGCCGGGGTCGCCGAGAACATGGCCGACCGCGACGGCTACCAAGCCGCCATCGGCATGCCGCTCAGGGTCTGCCGCCTGACAGCGGACCTTCCTGTCGTGCACACCCGGCTCCAGCGCCGTCACGAAGCCGACCACGACCCCGAATCCCTGCCCTGGCATCTGGAACGGGCCGGCCAGCTCCACCAGATCCTCGATCAGGCTGACATCGCCGACTTCACTGTCGACACCACCCACGTACCGCTCCCCGGCGTCGCCTCCGCGATTCTCAAGTCCGCTGGGTGGACCTGACCCACACGACGGAAAGCCCAGCCGGTCCCGGCACGCCGTCGCGACAGATCGCTGCCAGCACATGGCGGTGCCGGGCCGCTTTCGCCAGTGCCATTGATCCGCCCCTGCCTGAACCTCGCTGGCTTTCCAGTTGTTGCCCGCTGCGTTCGACGGCCCTCTACGATCCCTTGCATGCTGGATCCCGAGCTGCTGGACAGGTGGCGGATCCTGCCGCCGGGGAAGATCGCGGTGATCGTCCTGGCGGTACTGCGCCATGACGAGCGACTGGCCGACATGGCCGGCGGCAACGACGTGTCCGAGTCCACCGTCCGCCACTGGCGCGACGAGCTGATCGGACTGCTCGCCGCCCAGGCGCCGCGCCTGGACCGAGCCTTGAAGAAGGTCGCCAGGCAGGGCGGGGAGGTGGTCCTGATCGACGGCACCCTCATCCGCACCCAGCGCCGAACTGGGAAGGCCGACCGGCGCAACTACTCCGGCAAGCACCGAAGCCATGGCCTGCACTTTCTCGCCCTGACCGACGAGAACGGCCGCTTGATCTGGATCTCCGCCGCCCGGCCCGGCCGCACCCACGACAACACCGCCGCCCGCCACGACCACATCCTGGCTCACCTGCGTACCGCCGGCCTCGGGACGCTGGCCGACCTCGGCTTCCGCGGCCTGGACAACGACCTGCGTGACCCCGTGATCGTCACCGGTTACACCGCCAGCCGCACCCACAAACTCACCCCCGGCCAGAAGACCGCAAACCGCGTCCTCGCCGTTGGACGGGCACCGGTCGAGCACGGCTTCGCCCACCTCAAGAACTGGCGGATCCTTACCAAACTGCGTACCGACCCCGCCCGCGCTACCCAGCTCCTGCGCGCTCTGCTCGTCCTGACGAACCTCGAAGTCAACCGCTGACGGACGATCTTCTCCACTGCCTCCCACCCACGACTGGCATGAATACCCTGCGATCCGCTCACACCAGCCCTTTGACCTGCGACTTCAAGTTGGCGGAGTCTTACTTCGGAGCATCCCCGCATCGGCGGGGAGGACCCTCTCTGACCTGCACCTTAAGAGGGGCTTTCCGTTTTCTTTACTTTTGGCACGGCGGTCATGCGGATCAAGGTAAGGCCGTCGAAGTCGACGGGGACCCGGCGGCGGGTTCCTGCGGTGCGGATGGCGTAGCCCTGTTCCGTGGCGGCGGGGTGGACGAGGATGGCGGCGCCGTTGCCCACGGCTTCGGTAACGGCTTGCCAGAGTTCATCGCGGACGCGGGCCGAAACGCTGCCGACGAAGATGCCGGCACTACTTCGCTGGTCCACCGGCTGAGGGCGCCGCGTAAGCGGTCGGGGACCGCGGTGGTGGCGATGACGACCATGGAGGGCATCAGTCGCCTCCTTTGGCGTAGTTGACGCCTGCTGGGAGGACTCCGGCTTTGGGGTCCCAGAGGTGGACCATCCGCACGTCACGCCGTTCGAAGTGTTCCTCGTCCGTGTCGCCGTCGGCTGTGGTCGTATGGGCGTGGGGCGGGGTCAGCAGGGAGTGTGGCACACCAGGAGGTCTACATCGCGGGAGGTGCCGGCGGCCAGCGCGGAGAGCGGTTCCATGGGCAGCACGTCGCCGTCAACGACAGGCTGGAAGACCACCGGGTCGAATGCCTGGATCGCCACTACGGGGTCGTCCTCGCACTGTCCGGCGACCTTGTCAGAGGCGGCCACCAGTTCCTGCGGTGAGGCGGAGAGCAGTCCGTCGCCCGTCGGCGCTACCCCGGCCTCGGCCGCGATCCTTGATGCGATCGCGGCGGCGACCTCGACAGTGAAGAAGGCGTTGGGCACGCTGTGGGTGATGGCCCTCCGGAACAACCCGCGCGCCTGCTCCATGGCCATCAAGCAGGCAACTGATCCCGCTCCGGCGGAGTGCCCGGCGACTGTGACTCTGTCGGGGTCGCCACCGAATGCGGCGATGTTCTCCCGAACCCAGCGCAGAGCGGCCGCCTGGTCGAGCAGTCCGCGGTTGTCGGGGAAGCCCGGCACATGGCCGAAGCCTTCGAAGCCTACCCGGTAGTTGCAGCTGACCACGACCAGTCCGGTACGGGCGAGCGCGGTGCCGTCGAAGTCGGGCTGGGCGGAGGAGCCGAAGGTGTAGGCGCCGCCGTGGATCCAGAACAGCACCGGCAGCGGGCTGCCATCCGGCTGCTGCTGTACCCACACGTTGACGGTGAGAATGTCCTCGTCCCCGGGGCGCCACACCGGCGAACCGGGCAGTTCCGCCGACTGCGGCGCGATGGGGCCGAAGCCCGTGCAGTCTCGCGATGCGCTCCAGCCGGGAACAGGCTGCGGCTCGCGGAAACGGTTGGGACCGAAGGGCACGGCGGCGTACGGGATACCGAGGACAGCTATAACGCCGTCGAGCGATCGCCTGCCGCGCACACGGCCGCTCGTCGTGCGGAAAACCGCCCCCACCCATGACTTGTCACCCATACGCCACCAGCCTCCCACAGCCTTTTGCGACTTCGCGAACGACTTGTCGGCCCCAGACCGCGACCGGTTTCTGAGTACGGATGCGGAGAGAACCGCCTGTCCGCCTCAGGACAGTAGCGGGCGAGCCGACGCATTGTGCCGTTGGCGCTGTCCATCGCGACGATCAGCCGCGGCACGGCGGCGAGCTGGTCGGCGGCGAGGTCGTTGCGGCGTCGGAGTTCGTCGGCGGGGCCGACCAGGGCGTCGTGGATGCCGGCGGTGTTGCCGCGGTGGGTCACCGTCGGCAGGGCCTTGGCCCACAGGTGGGAGATCCGCCGGTGGTCGAGGACCAGGGCGTGGGCGCCCCGGTGCAGGAACTGGGCGGTCAGCGTGTTGAGGACGGCGATTCCCAGCGAACCACCGATCTGCTGCGTGGTGCTGCGAAATGCCTCCCACGTAAGTGCTGTCCAGCTCCAGGCGGGTGAACCAGACCACGCCCACGCCCAGCAGCGCCTGCTCGCCCTCTTCGCGTACTGGCAGTCGACGACGGACCGGCCGCTGCTACCCCTGCGCATCCGGGGACGTCGAGCTTGGCGCGTTGGGTCGCCCGGGGCTAAGCAGATTGCCGAGCGCCCCGCCGGCGCCCGCGATGGCACCGAAGAGCGCGAAGGCCCGGCCCCGTTCCTTGACGTCGGTGAAGATGGTCGTCAGCAAAGAGAGGGCCGCCGGCGCCAGCAGGGCACCCGAGACGCCCTGGAGCGCTCTGGCCAGCACCAGGAGTTCGAAGTTGCCGACGGCTCCGCCGAGCACCGAGGCGGCGGCGAAACCGACGACACCCGCGAGGAAGGTCTCCTTGCGGCCGAAGAGATCGGCGATACGCCCGCCGATCAGCAGCAAACTACCGAAGGTGAGTGCGTAGGCGGTGACGATCCACTGCCTGTCGTTGTCGGAGAAGCCCAGGTCGGTCTGGGCGGACGGCAGCGCGATGTTCACGATGGTGGCGTCCAGCATGATCATCAGCTGAGCCAGAGCGATCACGGCCAGCGCCCACCACCGCCGCGAGGACCGCGGGGACGAAGGTCCCGACTCGGGCGGAATGCTGGTGGGTTCGCCGGTGGATAACGACATGGCGGGGCCACTCCGTTCGGAAATATTTGACTAACTAGATGGTTGACCTTCTGGCGCAAGGCCGGAGATCCGAGGGTCCGTCAACAAGGGTTCGGACGGGACATGACGGACACGGCAAGGGGCCTTGAGGGTCACTCCGTGAGTCGGATCCGGATGCCCACCGTGCGGTGCCCGGGCCCCTTCAGTCGACTACCGAGCAAGCCGACCCGCGCGACGAGACCGTACTTGCGCTTCATCAAGTCGAGGTAGTGAAGGGTGTCCTGATCCGCGGGCAACTCGGCGACACCCGACACAGACTCTCCCTTCGGGGTCCCCCGCCAGTCACACGGGGCGACGGTCACCCGGCCGCTGTTTCGGATCCGTTTGACCTTGCCGGCGTCGGCTACGCTCCACACGGCCAGGCAGTCCCCGTCCCTCATCACCCACACCGGAGTGGGCACCGCCCGCCCGTCCCGGCGGAACGTCGTGAGAAGTACGTACCTGCATGCCGCCAGTCGCTCAACCGAGCCGCTCGGTAAAGGTGCTGAGGGGAATGGTGAGGTGGCCACCACGCTAGACTAACTGGTTAGTTAGCACACTGTCGCCGCGACCCGACGCGGCTTCCGCCCCACCCGACGAGGAGCGATACCGTGCTGAACTTCGCCTGGGCCGTGCTCGCCGGATTCACCCTGGGTACCCCGGCCGTGCCGTTCGGCCTCTCGATCTCCCTCGCACCGCCCATCGCACTCCTCGCCGTGCTTCTCGGCGCGGCCGGGTGCCTGCTGTCCGCCGTCTTCACGGTCGGATGGCTGCGTACCCGCTGGCAGGTCTGCCGCTCGAAGCGGCGACCCATCACCACCGGGGCACCGCCCGGGAAACGTCGGAACCGACTCGACGGCCCCACCGGCCGACGGGCCCGGCGCGTGGTGAACCGGTACGGCGTCATCGGCTTCGGCATCATCGGGCCGGCGCTCTTCGGCACCTGGGGATCGGCCATGCTGGGCACGGCGCTGGGCCTGCCTCGGTGGCAGCTGATCGGCTGGCTCATGGCAGGCGTCACCCTGTGGTGCACCGTCATGCTGCTCGCTTCCGAGGCACTGATCGACGCACTCGGACTGAGGTGACGACACCCGCCGGGCCCACGACGGCGTCCGCCTTTCACCGGCCGGGAGTCGATCACACCGACACTCGGCTCCGAGCCGGCCCGCCTTCTCACGGAGTTTCCCGCGCGGCCAGTCGTGGATCTCGATGACCAGACCGTGGTCACGACGGCGTCGGAAGAGGGCATGGACCGGGAGGATTCCACGGCGGGGCGCCCAATGACGTTGCTCGCCACTTGATGCCGTTGTCCACCAGATAGTGGACCGCGTCCGACATCACCGGAGGCAGTACGCCTCCCGGCTACCTACCTCGTCCTCCCTGGCAACCGGAGGCGATCAGGGCCTGCACCCGCGAACCGCGGTCGGTTTCGATCCCCACTACCACCCGGCCGGACCCAGGTATCCCCGCCGTGCCGCGCGACGAGTTGGTGCGGCTTCACGATGCCCTCCACTCCCTCGGGCAGCTCCGCTGTGGCTTCCGGCCCGCCTCGTCCCGGGTCTCCACATCGCGTCGGCCTTCGTCCCAGCCATCGCCGATCAGGGGCAACTCAGCTGCGCTTTCAGGCACTTCGCTCTCCGCGGCCTACGTGAGGCGGCGCACGGCCTCATGCATTCAATGCTCACACCACCAAGGGCAGGCACGCCACCCCATCAGCGGTCCGGCCTCCCGGCCGACCATCGGGGCACGGTCTGACCACCGAACTCACCGGTTCCGGCGGTTAAAGCGCTCATCTGCCGACGGCAACGGCACCGAGTCTCTTCGCCACAGCCAGGCCCATTAGGCGCTGTTAATATGCCCCCCATGTCCCGAGCCGAAGCCACGAAGGCGCGCATCCTCCAGGCGGCGACGGAGGAGTTCGCGGCATACGGGATCGCGGGAGCCCGAGTCGACCGGATTGCCAAGGCTGCCTCGGCGAACAAGAACCTCATATACGTCTACTTCTGCAACAAGGACGGGCTCTTCGACGCCGTCTTCGACGCACACGTCCGGCGAGGCCTCGACATGGTGCCCTTCACACCTGACGACCTGCCGGACTACGCCGGGCGACTGTTCGACTTCTACCAGAAGCACCCCGAGGTGCTCCGCCTGGCGACCTGGCACCGACTGGAACGCGGCACTGCCGTGGAACGGGACCCTGCCGTCGCCGCGCCGACCCGCAATAACAAGCTCGCCTCGTTGGAAGCGGTCCGCAAGGACCAAGTGGGCACATCGGACTTCGCCCCGGCCACGCTTCTCACCCTCGTCCTGGCCATCGCCTCGGCCTGGAGCCCGACGAATGCCGCGAGCATGCCGGCGACGACTCTCCTGACGTCGGACCCGGCGGAATGCCGGAGCGCGATCATGGAGGCCGTGCGGCGCATCCTGTGACGGACAGCGTGCGTCACTCGCCTCCGCCGCGTATGAGAGGCTCGCGGCCGCGCGGACGGCTTCGACGTCCGCGACGAGGACGTCGCCCGCCTCTCCCCGTTCGTGCGGCACCACATCAACATGCTCGGCCGCTACTCCTTCCAGCTCCCCGACATACCCGGCGGACTGCGCCCCTACGCGATCCGCATGCCCCCGAGGACGAGTGACCGCCTCCTGTCGGGTCACCTTCATCCCCACGCTGGCGCTGTTCAGCATCGGAATGGGTGCAGCGAGGCGCCAGAGACGGCGGCTCGCTGCACCCACTTGTGTTCTTCAGCGGCGGGCCCGGTAAGTGACATACCGAACAGGCATACCCTCGGCAGATCGAATTGCCCTCGGCCGGGGGCGGCCGGGGACCGTCGCCGTCAGTGGGCGGTCCAGCCTCCGTCGACCGGAAGTACGGCACCCGTGAGGTAAGAGGCCGCTGGGCTGGCCAGCAGGACTGCCGCGCCGACCAGTTCTTCAGGGTCGGCCCAGCGCCCCATGGGGACCTGGTGATCGAGGAGGTCCTGTACGTGCGGGTCGTCATCGATGCCGTCGTTCAATGGTGTGCGAAAGGGACCGGGCGCCAGCGCGTTGACACAGATGCCGGTGCCGGCGAGTTCGGCACCGAGGCTGCGGGTGAGTTGGACGACCGCGCCCTTGCTGGCCGCGTAGCCTGCCCGGCCTGCGGCACCGACGAGCCCGAGAGCACTGGCCATGGTGACGATGCGGCCATACCCGGCACTGCGCATCACCGGCACGGTCGCCTGGCAGGCGAGGAAGGTTCCGACGACATTGACATCCAGGCAGCGGCGCAACGTGACAGCGTCGAGCGCCCCGAGCTCGCCTCGGGCCTGGATTCCGGCGCTGGTCACCAGCACGTCCACGCGGCCGTACTCGGTGACGATCTTCTCGACGAGGTGGTGAACCTCGCCCTCCTCTGTTACGTCGCAGGCGAGGCCCAAGACAGCACCGCCCGTCTGGGCAGCGATCTCGGCCGCCGCTTGACGGCACACCTCTGACCGTCTGCTGGCCACCACCGTCGTGCATCCGGCGGACGCCAGACCGAGCGCGATGGCCCGGCCGAGCCCGGTCGAGCCCCCCGGTGACCAGAGCAACCTGCCCGGACAGATCCGTCCCCGGGCCGACGGACCCCTTCCTCATGGGCCGACCGGGAGCAGAAGTCCACCTGTGAGCCGGACGAGTTCGCCAGCAGTGGTGGGGAAGACCGTGCGGGGAGTTCCGGCGGCGGCCCAGACCTGGGCATAGTCGGCCAGGGTCGCATCGACCACGGTGGGAAGTGCACGGGGGTGGCCGACGGGGGCCACACCGCCGATCGCTTGCCCGGTGGCCTGGCGCACCTGCTCTGGGGTGGCGCGCTGTAGCTTGCCACGTCCCCATCGGACGGCGAGTGCGGTGGTGTCCACCTTGTGCCGACCGCTGGTCAGAACCAGTACGGGTTCATCATCGGAGATGAACACGAGGCTGTTGGCAATCGCACCCACGTCGCACCCCAGGGCCGAGGCGGCCTCGGGGGCCGTGCGCGTCGATTCCGTCAGCTCGCGTACCTGACCCTCGACGCCGGCCGCAGCGAGGACGCGGGCCACCTGCATGCTGCGAACGGGCAGGGACGCGTTTTCCTGAGGCCCCATGGGACTCCTTCATACGAGGTCGCATCATCATGTGTTCCATATACAGAACGTTCCGTATGTGGAACGATAGATCTCACGCGGCATCGGATCAACTGGCCTCGGCAACAAGGAGGGGCTCCCCATGGACCTGGCCACTCGCGTCGGATTGCGCCTGCGGGAATTGCGCGAAGCGCAGGGGATGTCACTGTCCGAGCTGGCCCGCAGGTCCAAGATCGGCAAAGGGACGCTCTCCGAGTTGGAGAGCGGCCGGCGCAATCCCACTCTGGAGACGCTCTACGCTCTGACGACGGCCCTCAAAGTGCCGCTCAGCACAGCGCTGCACAACCTCGCGTTTCCCACCAAGGTCTCCGGTCACGCCGTGGACGCCGTCCTCACCGAGCGATTTGAGACTGCAGCGGCGGTCACGGAAACCTACCGAGTACGCATCCGGGCCGGAACGACGCAGGAGTCTGCCGCCCACACCCCCGGCACAACAGAGCACATCTTCGTCCTAGCCGGCACCGCGCGCGTCGGCACAATCTCCGCTCCTGCCCTGATCGGCCCCGCCATGCATGGCAGTTGGGCCGCCGACGTTCCGCACCTGTACCAAGCACCGTCCGAAGACGTCGAGGCTCTGCTGATCGTGCGCTACCCCCAGTGAAACCTCATCCGGCCCCACGCCGGGCCAACAGCGGTCAGCGCCTGCTGTCGCCGGGCGCGAGAAGACTGGTGATTTCGGTGACCGCGTCCGCTGAGGGCTGGAAGTAACGCCGTACGTTCTCGGGCTTCTTGTGCCGGGACTTTGCCATGAGCATCAGCAGGCTCGCTCCGGCCTCGCCGAGGTGAGTGAGTCCGGAGAGCCGCACTCGTGCAGGTCCCAGCACGTGCCGCTCACGCCGCCGAGAGAGGCGAGTTGGATCATGGCGGCTAAGCGGTGTGGGTGAGTTTTGTAGTCGCGGGCCAGGCGGCGGTGGTGCATGAGCCAGCCGAGGGTGCGTTCGATGACCCAGCGGCGGGGTTGGACGTGGAAGCCTCGGGTGGTGGGGTCGTGTTGGACGATTTCGAGGTTGATGCCGAGGTGGGCGGCTTGTTCGACGGCTTTGGTCTTGTAGCCGTTGTCGGCCCAGGCTTTGGTGATGGCGGGGTGGCGCTCGCGGACTTTTGGAGGGCGAAGCACTGGGAAGCGGGTATGGTCCCCGCGACCTCGGATACCTCGACGAACGGTTGCACTTCGGACCACGAGGACCCAGGCGACGAGTGCCTTTCGGTGGTTCCGGCAGCTTGATCGAAAACTTCGCCGAGGCCCGAGTTGAGTTGAATCCGTCAGGTCGTGAAATCACCGCCTGCGCTAGCGATGGTCATAGCTGATGGCGGTATGGGACTATCGAACCCAATTGCCGCGACGCACAGGAACGAAATACCGATACCGACAGACACCCTATGCGGCGGGCTCAGGTTGAAGGTATTCTGCCCATTTATAGCCCCACGATGGTCGCCTTGCAGGGAAAGACCATCAAATTTTTGAACAACGGACGCTCCATCGTAAACATGGACGCTCCTGATGGTGCCGAATCCTCGATTTGTGAGGACCATAAGAAAGACCCGGTGCAGGTTTGTCCGACCTTCAGGAACGATCACTGGAGTCGGGATCGGGATGTGAAACCAGCTCGACTTCCCGGGGCGGATCAGCATGTCGCCACCCCAACCGAGGTACCCCACGCGGGCCAGATTTTCTGGGGACTCAACGGTAACCGCATTTCCGTGAGCCCAACTTGCATGCAGTCCCACGATACCTCCTTGAGCGTACGGTCATTCAAGTAACGTTATGCTTGGACGTTCACTGGATGCAGCTCTAGACCAACGACCTCGGCATATAACCTCTTGCCGGGCGCTTCTGGTCGACTTACATATCCGTTAGAACTCAGTGTCGAACTCCAGGCTCGGTGTCGCAACTGGTTGGCCCAAGGCCGAACTTCCCGGCGCGCGCCGGCTGGGGGAAAGAGAACGTCGGATGTCACTTCCGCCTGCCGCGCTCCGGTGCCCTGGTCTGCACGGTGTGGGTGGTTCGGAGCGGCGAGTGGAATGATCCCGCAGCGAGCCTCTTCAGCCCAGTGCTACTTGTCACCTGGCCGTAGCTACGCGAGCGCAAGGCCGGAATGCGAGCATGGGATCAGGGGACCCTTACCGATTCCGTCGAGTGGCCGCCTAACTAACTGGCTGTTCTCTATCCGCTCGCGTGGTCGATCCGCTTCGAACGGGGTGCTGGATCGGGTGACTTGGCTGCTGGTAGGGCATAGAGGAAGGGCCTCTTGGTAGCTCGCGGTTGTCGAATCCAGCGAGTGGCAAGAGGCTCTGATGTCGAAGTGTTGCGTGGTAGTGGTCGGGGAATCCAGCCTGGCCACCCGGGAGTGTGGCTGTCTCGCCCACCGGTTCGGGAACGCGGGCGACCGGCCTGGCCGGGTGCGGCGGTACGACTCGGACATGAGCGATGCGGAGTGGGCGCTGGTGCGGGATCTGCTGCCGGTGCCAGCCTGGATGGCGGGCCGGGTCGGCCGGCCAGAGGGCTACTGCCACCGGCAGATGATCGACACGGTGCGCTACCTCATCGACAACGGCATCAAGTGGCGGGCAAGGCCAGTGCTGTCCTGGTAAGCAGCATTCGCCACCCCTGGAGGGCGCCATGTGCCCTTCTCCGCCTCCTGACGCGAACGCCTCGCGCGACCAGCCCTGGCAACCTCGTCCCCGTGGCCCCGTGGCCCTCGTGGCCCCCGTGGCCCCAGAGGGCCCAAGCGCCTCAAGCATCCCTGGATCACCGCAGTCCTCGCGAACAAGTACTGGACCAGGATCTCTGACGCCGAAAACGCCGCCCAGCAGGCCGGAGCCGGCCTGTGGACCGCCTGCCCCGAGCAGCCGGAGACCTCCACGTCTCCCCCGGACTCACCTGATTCCGCCCCGGACACCCCGGCACGCCCAGACCTCCCGGACGGACCTCCCGCCGGTGCGCCCGATGTGGACTGCTCGGACCTGCCAGGCCCCGTCTGGGTCGGCCCCGGCGACCCGCACCGCCTTGACCGAGACGGTGACGGCATCGGCTGCGAGGCCGACTGATCCGCTGACAGACCCGCGGTGCCAATAGCGCATGCTGCGAATACTGCCCATCCACCAGTTGGACGGCGGCGCGGAGGCGGCGGAGTACCGGGTGTGGGTCCGCGCGCCCGACCATGTGCCGCCGGTCGACGGCGTCGACTACGACCAGGCGCCACCGAGCGGCTGGAGCCGTCACCGAAGTCGGCGGTCCGCGAGGTGCTCGGGGAGCGCCGCCCTTCGGGGTGGGTGCTGGCGAAGGTGCGTGAGGGGCGGGGCCCGGCCCGGGGTGTGCTGCACGCGCCGGACTACGAAGAGGCTCCGCAGGGCGCGCCGAGCGAACGTCAACGGCCGTGTTCTGTTACACCCCAACGGCTGCGCCCCCCGAACCGGACGGGCTCGGGGGGCGCAGTGGAGGGCGGGCCAGGTGGAGTTAAGGCCGGTGCCACGGCGTGGTCGGCCGCCAGGGTTCAGGCGCCGGAGGTAGCTTGCTGAACGTCGGCAGAGGGACCCGTTCGGCCCGGAGCGCTGCGTCCTCACCGGCCTCGCCCGCGGCGGCCTCTTGGTCCTGGGCGACTCCGGCCGGCGTCCACTCGTGTCCGTCCCACTCCTGGATGCCGCGGGGCGTGTCTGGGGCGACATGGGAACCCTGCTCCGGCTGTTCGCCGAGCGGGACGGCCCGACGTTCCCCGGGCGTGGGACGGCGCTGTTCACGGCGGGCCGCCCACTCCTCGAGAGGTTCGTCTTCCATGGGGTGCTCCCTCCCTTGTCGGATCTCGTCCAGTCTGCCGTATCAGCGCCGCCACAGGACCTACAGCGTTGCTGACCACCCGTCGCGTGACAGAGTCGTTTTGCCGTCCGGGGTGATGGTGACCCGTGCCCCATATACGGGGAGTTGGCCGTGGCACAGCCACCACCAGCGGATTTCCTCGAGCTCGTCGTATACAGGCGGCGCGGGCCGCTCTGGTGCACCGTCGCGGTCACCCGCCCGGCCTGGTGCTCGCCCGCGCCCAGGACCCGTCCGCATGCAGCATCCACGTCATGCGGCTGCCGTCGTCACCGGTGCCGGTGTGGTGCTCGATGCCGGGGACCATGAGCGAGAGCATCGACCACACCTCCCAGGCCTGCATGACATCCAGCACGGGGAACGGCGACTTGGTGACTTCCTCGCCTTCATCGCCGACGGCCTTGGCGAACACCTCGTTCAGCGCCGGCGGGTAGTCGTCGCCGGAACGAGTGGCCATGAAGGAGGCTCGATCCCACTCGACGCGCCCTGTCGCGCCACCGTCGTTGGTCTTGTTGGCGGTGACGATGAGGCCGGTGCCCGCAATCGTCGTCACGAGCCGGCCGCCGGGGGCGAGAACTTCCAGCCACTGAGCGGGGATACGCGGCATGGAAACCATGGACACGATCCGGTCGAAGGTCCCCGGAAGTTCGTTCCCGGCATCGGCGGTGACAACGGTCGGGTGCAAGCCGATCCGGTCGAGACGCGTGGCCGCGGCCTCCGTCAAGTATGGGTCGACGTCCAGCGTCGTCACCAGGTGCTCGCCGAGCCGGTGGCAGGCCAGGGCAGCGCTGTATCCGGATCCGGTGGCCACGTCCAGCAGTCGAACGCCCGGGGTGACACGGCCATGCCGGAGCATCGTCAGAACGAGGCTCGGCAGCGTGGCCGACGAGGTGGGGTGTCCGACGATGATCTGGTCTCGCTCGGCATGATCGGCGTGTGCGGGCCTGACTCGCGTGACCAGCGTCGTGTCCGCATAGGCGGCCGTCACCCATGCCGCGTTGTCGGACGGCCCGTCGACGACCGTCCACCCGCCCTCGCTGGGGGTGAACCAGCGCTCTACGAGCGCGTGCCGGGGCGTGGCGGCGACGGGTGCCCACCAGTCCGATTCCGGGTACGCGATCCGGGCCGCGAGGCCCGCCGCGTACGGTTCCCAGTCCATCAGTTGCCTCCTTGCAACTCGTCGGCGATGGCTTCGACGATCGGCAGGCCGGTCTCTCCTTGGATCCAGTCCCACTGACCGCAAGGGTTGACCTCGAGGAACGTCCACTGCCCGTCAGGGCCCACGATGAAGTCTGCGGCCCCGTAGCGAAGCTGGAGCCTCTCCATCAGGTGCCGCATTCCCTTGGCGGCCTGCTCGGGGACCGTGGTGGGGGTGTAGGTCAAGGACTTGTAGTCGCTGCGCCAGTCCTCGTGTGCGGCTTCGCTCCCGGCGTGGATGGCGACGGCGAACATGCGCTCACCAACGACCGTGAGACGAACCTCGTGCTCCTTGCTGACCCAGGCCTGGAAGAGGTGCGCGGTGGTGTTGATCCCCCGCAGGTCGTCGAGGTCCTCCGGGCGCAGGCGTTGCGTATACACGGACTTGAGCTGGCCGTCCTCGATGAGCACGGGGGAGGCGACCGGCTTGCACACGATCGTCCCGGCGGTCTCGGCGGCGAATGCCCGTACGTCCTCGGGCCTGTTCGTGATCAGGGTGGGTGGGATGAGCAGCCCGCAGGCGCGAGCGGCCGCGAGCTGCACGGGCTTGTACTCGGCGCGGGCCATGGCGGTCGGGTGGTTCACCCAACGGCATTCGAGCGCGGACAGGACACCGCCAAGGCGGCGCGGGCTTGGGCGGCTTGGAACCTCTCCTCCGGGCCAGACATTCCCTGGGGGAATTGGAACGCCCCGGGGGCGCGGTAGTAGACCGCGTCGACCCGGGACAGCTCCACCGTCCGGTGGTCGGTGGTGAGTTCGCCCGTCCATGCGCGTCCCTGGTCGATCCTTCCGGCCAGGGCGAGCTGCTGCGGGAAGTCCGCGGTGTCCATGCGGAATACCTCGACTCCCCGGCCCCCCAGTTCGACGACGACCCTGTCAGTGGGCCAGTCGTCGGAGGCAGCGATGATCAGGACGGGCGAGGTCATCAGTCCTTCGGCCCCTCGTCCAGCGGCGGCGGGTTCGTCGTCGAGCCGTCCGGGACGGTCGGCGTGTGCGTGTTCGCCATGCACGTCAGCAGGCCGCCGTCGTCGGAGATGTTGACCTGGCGGCCGTAGTCGTAGGCGTGCGCCGGGATGCGGGCGGCCCCGGTGGAGTCGGGGACGCGAGCGAACCGCAACGCCCACGGCCGGGTCTGCTCACCCGACGGTGCTTCCTCACTGAACGGGGTACGGCCTCCGGGCGGGGTGAGGGAGAAAGCCTCACGTTCCAGAGCTGTGGTCACAGTTTTCTCCAATTCGTCGTGGTGGTGCGGGACCCCGGCGCGGGACGGGACCTTGTCGTGGGGGAACACGAGTCGGGCAGTAGTCCCCGCGCCGGGGGGGCTATGGGGTGAGCGCGGGCGGAGCGTGCGGCCTGTCCGATGGCCAAGGTCAGACGGCACCTGGCCACCGGACAGGGATTCATGGGATTGCCGCGGCGAAGGCGACGACGGTGGTGCGGCGCAGCTCTCGGACGACCTGGCGGGCCACGACGAACGGCAGGTCGGGCGAGTCGTACAGGACGAGGGCGTCAGGGTCGGGCTCGCCCTGCTCCCCGGGGCGGGGGTAGAGCGTCCCGCGGACACTGATCTGTTCGGCCTCGCCGACATGGAGCTCCACATGGCCATCACGCAGCCGCGGGCACACCTTCGGTGCCACCTTCGCGCACGGCTCGCACATGGGCGGGATAGCGGTACGCACGCCTTCCCAGGACTCCGGCACCGTGTCGTCCAGGAGCGGGAGAATCCACAGCATCCCGCGCTCATCGCGGGCGGCCGGCTTCTTGCACAGCGCGCACAAGAAGTCCTCCATTGCGGCCTTCTGCCGCTCGGGGTGGAGTTCGGCGGCGTACTCGGGGTGGCCCGTGGCCGTGCCGCCGCATAACTTCCACAGCGCGTTGTCCAGGTCGCGTTGTAGGGCGTCCTGCACGGGTCTGCGTACGAGACGCCGGCTGAGCTGATGATCACCCGCGCGTCCGGTGTGATCTCCCCCGTCCTCGGGATTACGTACGGCGCTATCGGTCTGTCCACGGTGTTCCCCCGTATGGCGGCTGCAGCAAATAGGTAGCAAGGGGTCCCTGTGGCCGGAACCGGAACCGTTCCGGCGGCAGGGGAGGCGGCCCGTGCCCGCTGGCGTTCGAGGGGAGTGTCGCCGGCGAGCACGGAGTCTCAGGTGCTCACCCCGAGTTGGGCAGCGAGCGCAGCGTGGGGGGTCGGCTCGGGACGGAACTGCGCGAGCGCCTGGTGCAGCGGTCCAAGTCGTACGAGTCGGTCGCTCGCTGACGGCCGGAGCCAGTAGGGCCGCGGCGGTGCAGTGCGGTTGAGGGACGGCAGGGTGATCGTGTGTGGAGCGCCCAGGCATACGGCGTGGGAGTGCGATGCCCACTGGGCGGACGATCCTGGAGGGACCAGCCAGTAGAGCCACCCGTTCGCGGGGTCCTCGAAACGCCGATGCTGGACGCGATCCACGCGGATCCGGCAGGTCGGCGCCCTGTGGGGCGGAAACGAACGGGGACTGTGGCGGATGTGCACCGTCGACAAGGCCGTGCGCAGCATCGTGTCAGGCATCGAACGTCGCGCGCAGACGATCACCGCGCGCCGCGCCCACGCGATCGTCGCGACAGCCCCCGGTTTCTTCCGGCCGTTCGTCGACCGCGTCGGGTTCACGACCAAGACCATCACCGAGGCCAGCGCTGCCTCCTCACCCAGCGGCGGCCTTCCGCCCACATCCTCCACCGTGAGTTGTGAATTTGAGGAACAAAGCGCTGGATTGAGGTAGTCGAAGGCAAGACCGTCCGGCTGTCTGAAGGCGAATCCGCGCGCAGAGGCGCCGTAGAGCCCTAATAGACGCGCGGGTTGGAGCGCAAACAGGTACAGGAAGTCGCGAACTCGTTTGCTTCCGACCGCGCGGCGCAGAAGATCCGCCGCCAGGAGCGGGGTCATCAGTACGCCGAAGCCCAGCTCATCGCACTTGGAACACCGATGCCGCGGGCCGGCTGCACCCCGGCCGTCTGGCTCCGGGAGGCCCTTGTGGCGGTCGGCGCACGCAACGTACGGCACCGCGGAGCACACCGCTTCTGCGGGTAATGTCACGTTGGCTGACCGGTGGGATGATCTTCGGGTCGATCAAGCTGGGAGGGTCGTCCGTGGGCAGTGCGTCGCTGTCGTACAAGGGGCACCGGTACCCGGTCGAGGTGATCTCCCACTGCGTGTGGCTGTACTTCCGGTTCCCGTTCAGCTTCCGTGAGGTCGAGGAGTTGATGCTTGAGTGCGGCGTGATCGTCTCCTACGAGACCATCCGCCGCTGGTGAGTGAAGTTCGGGCAGCGGTACGCCAATTCGCTGCGCCGTCGCGGGCCCCGGCCTGGTGGCAAGTGGCACCTGGACGAAGTCTTCATCAAGATCAACGGCGAGCAGAAGTGCCTCTGGCGGGCTGTCGACCAGGCCGGCATGGTGCTGGACATCCTGGTGCAAGAACCGGCGGGACAGGACCGCGGCCAGGCGATTCTTCCGTCGTCTGGTGAAAAGGACCCGTACGGTGCCGCGGGTGGTCGTCACGGACAAGCTCCGCTCCTACGGCGCCGCTCACCGCGAGGTCATGCCCTCGGTCGAGCGCCGCTCGCACAAAGGGCTGAACAACCGGGCGGAGAACAGCCGTCAGCCGACGAGGCAGCGTGAACGGGCGATGAAGGGCTTCCGCTCCGCTGGAGGGGCGCAGCGGTTCCTGTCCGCGTTCAGCGGTGTCTCACCGCACTTCCGGCCCTGCCGCCATCTGATGACCGCCCCCGACTACCGAGCCGAAATGACCATCCGCTTCGCCATCTGGGACCACATCACCGGCACCGCCGGCCAGCCCGCAACAGCCTGACCCAAGGTCGACACCCCGCCCCACCACACCCCGGTACACCATCAGGCACCCACACACCCAACAACGTGACAACGCCCTGCTGACGGCTTATCGCACGCCTCTCCTCCCTACAGAACGACCACATCACTCTCAAGGTCTGCGAGGCGGGCCGCGTCGAAGTGGCAGAAGGACAGCCGGGTGTCGGGGTGCCCTTCACCTTCTCGGCGTCAGAGTCGGTGGACGCCGGAGCCAATCGCCGGGTCGGTCCGCAGGTCGTCAAGCCCGTCACCCGGCTGGAGAAGACCCACCGCGGTCCATTCCCTGGCCAGAGTCGAGGACGTTGCCGCAGCGGTGACCACGGACTCTCAAGCAGCCGACGGTCGGGCGAAAGTGCCTGAGCAGCTGTGCATAGGGAGACTTTATGTGACGGAAGCGTTGACCGGAGTAGGCGCAGAACCTATCTTCTGACCGATTCCACGAACCGCGTTCGATATACCGACATCGACGGTATCTCCGCACCGCCAGCACCAGAGGGAGCACCCTGTGAGACCTGAGCTCACCCGCCGGACGGTCCTCGGCATGATCGCCGGCTCGGCCGCCGCCACCGTCACCGGTGTCTCGGCCGGCACCGCCCACGCCGCCGTGCCCGCATCCCCCGGTGTGACCTACACGAACACCATCGCCGAGCAGCGGGCCGACCCGCACATCTTCAAGCACACCGACGGCTTCTACTACTTCACCGCCACCGTGCCGGCATACGACCGCATCGTGCTGCGCCGGGCCACCACGATCCAGGGGCTCACGTCCGCCCCGGAGACGACCATCTGGAGCAGGCCCACCACCGGTGAGATGGGCGGCTACATCTGGGCCCCCGAGATCCACTTCATCGACGGCAAGTGGTACATCTACGTCGCCGCCGGCGCCTCGTGGGACGTCTGGAGGATCCGGCCCTACGTCCTGGAGTGCGCGGACGCGAACCCGATCACGGGCACCTGGACGGTGAAGGGGCGCATCGTACTGCCGCTGAACACCTTCTCGCTCGACGCGACGACCTTCGCCGTGAACGGCACCCGCTACCTCTCCTGGGCGCAGAACGACCCGGCCGTCGGCCGCGGCACCAACCTCTACATCGCCCAGATGTCCAGCCCATGGACGATCACCGGCACGCCGGTCATGATCAGCCGGCCGACCGCCTCGTGGGAACTCGCCGGTGGCCAGACGGTCAACGAGGGTCCGGCCGTGATCCAGCGGAACGGCAAGGTCTTCATGACCTTCTCGGCCGCCGCCACCGACGCCAACTACTGCATGGGCCTGCTGACCGCCTCCGCCTCCGCCGACCTGCTGAACGCCTCCTCCTGGGCCAAGACCCCGAACCCCGTCTTCGCGAGCTTCGCCGCCACCAGCCAGTACGGCCCCGGCCACAACCAGTTCACGGTCTCCGAGGACGGCAAGTCGGACATCCTCGTCTACCACGACCGCAGCTACAAGGACATCAGCGGTTCCCCGCTGAACGACCCCAACCGCCGCACCCGCGTGCAGAAGATCTACTGGAAGGCCGACGGCACCCCCGACTTCGGCATCCCGGTCGCCGACGGCCTGACCCCGATCCGGCTCTCCTCCTACAACTACCCCGACCGGTTCATCCGGCACTGGGAGTTCCGCGCCAGGATCGACCCGAACGTCTCCCCGCTGGCCGACTCGCAGTTCCGGGTCGTCACCGGTCTCGCCGGCACGGGCACCGTCTCTCTGGAGTCGGCGAACTTCCCCGGCTACTTCATGCGCCACAAGAACAGCGAGGTGTGGGTGGAGAAGAACGACGGAACGTCGCTGTTCGCCGGTGACGCCTCCTTCATCGCCCGGGCCGGCCTCGCGGACTCCGCCGGAGTCTCGTACGAGTCGTTCAACCTGCCGGGCAGCTACATCCGCCACTACAACTACCTGCTGCGGGTTCAGGCTCCCGGCACGACGACCGCCCGGGCGGACGCCACCTTCTACACCCAGTGACCCACGCTGGCGTTCGGTAACCCCTCGGGCAGCCCCTACCGCCGCACGCGAAGAGTCCCCACGCCCCGGACGGGAAAGCCTTCAGAACCGGTCAGGACGAGGGTGAGAAGACGCCACCACTGGCGAGGCAGGCGGTGCCGAGGCCGCCCACGAGCGGTAACAGGCCACCGAGCAGCGGGCCGACGAACGCGCCGGAGTCGACCCTTTGATGCCGAACCCAGCGAATCCTATTCCGTCCGAAAAGCGAACATTGATCGATCTCGAACGAGCAGAGCGGGAGAGTGGCTCGGACGAGGCGCCGCTGAAAGGACCATCCGTGTTCCGCACCATGAACCGTCAACGGTCGAGTCGTCGCAGGGCGATGCTCGGGGCAGCCCTGCTGTCCCTGATCGCCTCCCTGTTGGGCGTCGTCACGCAGCCCACTGCCGCAGCCGACGGCAAGCCGTTCACCAACCCGGTCAAGTCGCAGAAGGGCGCCGACCCCTGGCTGGAGTACTACGACGGCAACTACTACCTGGTGACGACCACGTTCACCAACAAGCTGCTCATGCGGAAGTCCCCCACCCTCGCCGGGCTGAGCACCGCCCCGAGCGTCGAGATCTGGTCGGACACCACCGCGGGCCGCAACGCCAACATCTGGGCACCGGAGATCCACTTCCTCGACGGCAAGTGGTACCTGTACTACTCCGCCGCGCAGGCCGGCGCCCGCTGCTGCGACACCCAGCGCACCCATGTGCTCGAGAGTTCGGGTACCGACCCGATGGGCACCTACACGTACAAGAACATCCTCACCGACGCCAGCCTCACCCCCGGCCCGGCCGGCGCCCAGGGCTGGCTGATCGACGCCACCGTTCTCAAGCACGACAACCGGCTCTACCTGGTGGGCAGCGGCAAGATCAACGGGAGCACGCAGAGCCTGGTCATCGCCCCGATGAGCAACCCGTACACACTCAGCGGCCCCTTCAAGATCATCTCCAGTCCCACCCTGAGCTGGGAGACCTCCCGCACCCCCGTCAACGAGGGCCCCGAGCCGCTCTACCACGACGGCCGGACCTTCCTGACCTTCTCGGCCAGCGACTGCCAGACACCCGACTACAAGCTGGGCCAGCTGGAGCTCACCGGCAGCGACCCCCTCAACCCCGCCTCCTGGACGAAGAAGCAGACGCCGGTCTTCCAGCGCAGTGATGCCAACAGCGTCTACGGTCCGGGTCACAACGGCTTCTTCACCTCGCCCGACGGCACCGAGAACTGGATCGTCTACCACGCCAACAGCTCAGCCACCGCCGGCTGCGGCAACTCCCGTACCACCCGCGCGCAGAAGTTCACCTGGAACGCCGACGGCACGCCCGACTTCGGTACCCCGGTCGCCCTGGGCACGACGCTGGCCGGCCCGTCCGGCGAGACCGCGACCACCCCTACCGCGTACACCATCGTCAACCGCAACAGCGGCAAGTGCCTCGATGTCGAGGGCGGCAGCACCGCCGACGGCGCCAACATCTTCCAGTGGAGCTGCACCGGTGGCGCCAGCCAGAAGTGGCGCATCGAGGATATGGCCGACGACTCCAGCCGACTGGTGAACGTGGCCACCGGCAAGGTCGCCGACATCGCCAACTGCGGCACCGGTGACGGCACCAACATCCGGCAGTGGTCCTGGCTGAACAACAACTGCCAGAAGTTCCGCCTGATCTACACCGGTGGCGACCACGTCCGGATCACCAACGTCAGCACCGGGAAGGTCGCCGACGTCGCCAATTGCGGCACCGGCGACGGCGTCGACGTGCGCCAGTGGTCCTGGCTGAACAACAACTGCCAGAAGTGGCGGCTCGTGCCCACGACTGCCTGAGCGGCCTGACGCGGCCCGTGCGCCGGGTGGACGCCACAAGCGCTTCGCGAAACAGAGAATCAGATCGTGAAAGCGTGGTGGCCCACCCCCGGCGCACGGCTCGTAGGCGGAGAACCCGAGCGGCCCAGCCCTGGCGGCCTCGCCAGTCGTGCTTCCCCAAGGCGCGTCCCTGACCGTGCTCGGCGTGGACCGACACGGCTGACGCCTACCTCGCCGAAGTGGTCCCCGGCCGTCGGGCGGAGGCGCGGGACTTGGGTGTCCACCTGTGGACCGACCTGCACGGTCAGCTCGTTCTGTGGCGTACCCTGCCGAGTTCCGCCGCCGGCAATGAGGCCATCCTGATCGAGCGGGAGGAGTCCTTGCTGCGACGCCTGCTCCCGGCACCGGAGGCTGCGAGCCCCGCGGAGTGACAGGCCAGGCTGGCTCCCTGCTCCCTGCTCCCTGCTCCCTGCTCCCAGTAGGTGGACGTTCAGGCTCGGGCGACTGCTGCGGTTCGGAGGGCGTCGGGGGTGGTTCCGGTCCAGGTGCGGAAGGCACGGTAGAAGGAGTTGGTGTCGTCGTAGCCGAGCAGGTAGGCGATTTCGGCGATGCGCATGGTGCTGTTGCCGAGGTAGTGGCGGGCGAGGTTTTCGCGGGTCGTGGCGAGGATTTCCTGGAAGCTGGTCCCTTCGAGCTTCAGTTGTCGTTGCAGGGTGCGGTTGCTGACGGCGAGGTGACGGGTGACCGCGGTCATGGAGCTGCCGCCGGCGGGAAGTGTTTCGTGCAGCGCGGCCCGCACCCGCTCGGCGACGCTGGCCGTCGCCTGCAAGTCGGACAGGCGTCGGCGGAGTTCCGGGGCGAAGAACCGCCAGAGTTGCTCGTTCTCGGTGAGGAACGGGCGGTTCGCGTCGGCGGGCGCGAAGGTGATCGCGTGCGTCTGCCCCTTGTGGACTTCTACGCCGAGGTAGTCGTCCAGGCCGGCGTGCTCGGCAGGGAGCCAGGGATCGACGGCCCGGACCGGCCGGAGGTCGTGTCGGGTCGCGATCCGGGCCAGAGCGGGCCAGAACACCATCTCGGAGGCGGCCAGCACGGGCGGCGGGGGCGTGCCCGGCGGCCACCGGAAGCTGATCGTCAAGCCTTGGTCGCCGTTGTCGAGCCGCAGGTGCAGGGGCCCGATGAGGGGCTTGTAGGTGGCGATGCGCTCTGCTGCGGTCCGCAGGTCGGGGCTGCACAGGGCGGCGAAGATCGGCGGGTGGAACATCTCGACCGAGATCGACCGGCCGATCGCGACAGCCAGGTCCGGATCGCCGCTCTCGGCGTCGAGTGCCTCCCACAGCCGGAAGTACTCCTCGAGGGGGAGGTCGACCGGGCCGCGGCCGAACAGGTCGGCAGGCAGCCGGGCGCGCCGGAGCACCCGGGTGGATGACACGCCGAGGTCCTTCAGCAGGACTTTGACGCTGGGATCCAGGGTGAATCGTCCGGTGCTCACGACGGGAGCGTAACGGCCGCCGGCATGCCTGTCACCAACAGATGGCGCCACCCCTCTCGCCAAGCGCGCCATCGAGAGCTGGCGTCATATGCAAGTGGGTTGGCGCGCCACGCTAGTGCCAGGCCGCAGATCCATTTCTAGCGTTTACGGCGAAAGGTCACCACGTCCACCGGAAGGATCGCCACCATGACCACCAAGGTCGCACTCGTCACCGGAGCTTCGTCGGGGATCGGCGAGGCCACCGCACTCAAGCTGCGCGAGGCCGGCTACACCGTCTACGGCGCGGCGCGGCGTGTGCAGCGCATGCAACACCTGACCAAGCAGGGGATCCAGCTGCTGGCCATGGACGTCACCGACGACACCTCCATGCGGGACGGCGTCGAGAAGATCATCGCCGACAACGGCCGAATCGATGTCCTCGTCAACAACGCCGGCTACGGTTCCTACGGCGCCGTCGAGGACGTACCCCTGCAGGAGGCCAGGGAACAGTTCGAGGTCAACGTGTTCGGCGCGGCGCGCCTGACCCAGCTGGTCCTGCCGCACATGCGGGCGCAGCGCTCGGGAACCATCGTCAACATCACCTCGATGGGCGGCCGCATGTACACCTCGCTGGGAGGCTGGTACCACGCCACGAAGTTCGCGCTCGAAGCGCTCAGCGACTGCCTGCGCATGGAGCTCAAGCCCTTCGGGATCGACGTCGTGGTGATCGAACCGGGCGGGGTCAAGTCCGAGTGGGGCGGCATCGCCGCGCAGAAGGTCCGCGCCGTCTCCGGCACCGGCCCGTACGCCCCGCAGGGCAACGCCGTGGCCGAATCGCTCAGTTCGGAGGCCAGTCAACGCCGCATGTCGTCGCCGGACTTGATCGCCAAGACCATCGTCAAGTCCGTCCGGGCACGCCGGCCCAAGACGCGTTACGCCGTCGGCTTCGGTGCCAAGCCCATGATCTTCCTGCACAACATGCTGCCCAACCGCACCTTCGACGCGTTCATGCGCCGCGCCACCGGCGTGCCCGCGAACTATGTGCCCGCGAACAACTGACGTGACGGTCGTGAAGACCGCGCTGGTCACCGGCGCGCCGTAGGGTCTCGGCGAAGCGGTCGCCATCAAGCTGGTCGCCCTCGGCTGCATCGTCCACGGCGCCGCCGGAACCGGCCGGGTCGACGTGCTGGTCACCAACGTCGGCCACGGCTCCTACGGTGCCGTCGAGGACGTGCACATGGACGAGGCGCGCCGCCGGAGGGAGGTCAACGTCTTCGGCGCCGCCCGCCTCACCCAGCTGGTCTTGCCGCACCTGCGTGGCCGACGGGGGACGATCATCGCCCGCAGGATGCACGGCCTGGCCACCCGCATGCGGACCTCTCACCGCGACCCATCGACTTCACCGCACTGCGCTGGTGACTCACCCCGCTCCGCACCGAGGAGAACCCGTGCCACTCCTTGCTCCCGGCGTCATCCACATCGCCATATCCAAGACCAACAACGCCTACCTGATCGACGGTGATGACGGCCTGACCCTCGTCGACGTCGGCAGCGGCAAAGCCGTCGATATGCTGCTGCGCACGATGACCGAGCCGGGCCGAGACCCTGCCGATCTGAACCGGATCGTGCTCACCCATGCGCACCCCGATCACGTGCGGGGCGCGCCCGCACTGCGCGAGCACACCGGTGCCCGCGTCTTGATCCATGCCGCCGACGCAGCGTGGCTGGCCGACGGACGGGTGCCGGCGGACGGCCGGTCCAGCCCGGCAGCCCGGTGGTTCGACCAGCTTCCGGCCGCGCATGGACGCCGTTCAAAGCCGATGCGACGGTTGAAGACGGCGAACTCATCGCTGGTTCCGGCGGTTTGCGTGTGATTCACACGCCGGGCCACTCCCCCCGGCCACATTGCGCCGCTGCACGAACCGCCCGCCCGGTGCTGGTCGGCGACGCAGTGTTCCACGCCCGCCTCCTTGGCTACGGGCCAGCCACCTTCGCCGCCGAGCCCGCCGCCCGTGCATCCGGCGCCGCTCGCATTCCCACTGACGTCACCGCAGTCGGCTTCGGCCACGGCGCTCCGCTGACCGGACCGGGGGTGGATGCGTTCCAGGCATTCCTGGCCAAGCAGCGCTGACCCTCTTCCCACGCAGCTCGTGCTTGTAGGCCACTACACCAGGCTCGGCTTGGGCAGATCAGGAGAACAAAGCGCGCCGTATCACGATCTACGGCTGGAGGTGTGCCACGAACACTGAGAGGGCATCTGATCTAGGCGCATTGCCCTGTATGCCCTAGTAGGTTCCTCGCCAGGTTGGCGTGGTCTCGTCCGTTATGCGCTTGCTGAGATTGTCGATCGAGGCGATGTGGATCATCACCTCGGAGCTGGCCGTGAGCGTCTCATTGTCGCGAGCGAGGCGGCGGTGCATCATGATCCAACCAATACTCCGCTCCACTACCCATGTGGAGTCGCCCGAAGACGCGGCATGGGGATGGATCCCCAACCCAGCCCCAGGACGGTGGGCAAGGATCAGTGAACTTGAGCCTGCACAGCCCACGGCAGGTAACACCGCACTGAGCGCCAAGAGGCGCTGTCCGGACTGCGAACACTTCATTGGCCTGCCCTGACAGCTCACAAGGAACGCCGACGCCAGGGGCGGAGAGAGGAGGCCCTGGCCGTCCCCGCCATCGAGATCGAACGCGTCACGGCCTGACCCGCACACCAAGGCGCCCCGTCCCCGGCATTCCAGCGACACTGTTGGCGAATCAGGCGGTTGTGTCCAAGGCGCCCGCGGGGGCAAGAGGAAGACCGTGTCGGTTTAAGCACTCGTCGGCGAGGGAGGCCAGGTTGCGCAGCCTGTCTGTTGGTCCGGTGGTTCTCGTGAGCAAGTCAGGGTTGCCCTGTGCCGGTAGGTGCCGTGGGCGGTGTATCACGCGGGCGGGAGGTTCGGGCCTTGTTCGAGGGCTTTGAGACCAGGCGGGTTCAGGTCGATGAGGCATCGATTTTCGTTCGCCACGGCGGGGAAGGGCCGCCGGTGGTACTGCTGCACGGCCATCCCCGGACTTCCGCGACCTGGCATCGCGTCGCCCCGCTCCTCGTCCGGCGCGGTTTCACCGTAGTCTGTCCCGATCTGCGGGGGTACGGCCGTTCCACCGGCCCGACGCCTACCGCGGACCACGCCGGGTACTCCAAGCGGGCCGTCGCCGGTGACGTGGTCGAGGTGATGCGCTCTCTCGGCCATGCCCGGTTCGCGCTCGCCGGGCACGACCGCGGATGCAGCGTCGCGCTGCGTCTCGCACTCGATCATCCCGACGCGGTCTCGCGGGTGGCGCTGATCGACGGTTTGCCCCTCACCGAGCACCTGTCTCGCATCACGGTCGAGTTCGCCACGCAGTGGTGGCACTGGTTCTTCTTCGCCCAGCCGGACATACCTGAGCGGGTCATCAACGCCGATCCGGACAGCTGGTACCGCGGCGATCCGCAGAGCATGGGACAGGAGAACCACGACGAGTGGCGCGCGGCCATGAGGAACCCCGATGTGGTGCGGGCGATGCTGGAGGACTACCGGGCTGGCCTCACCATCGACCGGCGGCACGAGGAGGATGACCGCGCCGCCGGGGTACAGATCCGGTGCCCCGCACTGATCCTGTGGTCGCTCCGGGACGACATCGAGGACCTGTACGGGGACCCGGTGAAGATCTGGCGGCAGTGGGCACCGGACGTACGGGGCCACGGCATCGACTCCGGGCACCACGTGGCCGAAGAGGCTCCAGAAGCGCTCGCGTCCTCCCTTGCGGACTTCTTCGCCGGGCGGTCTGAGTAAGAACCCTGCCTGCGCCGCCTGCCGCTCGCCTTCTGGGAGCGCGAATGCACGCTGATGCCTGACAGTGGGGCACAGGCTGAAATGTCAGTGCACCGAGCTCTACGCAGCCGGCCGCAGGGCTGCCAGATGGGACGTGTGGGTGAGGGCCCTTGGGGCGTCAGTCCACCAGGCGTAGAGGCGGTGGAAGTTCATAGCGGTGGCCGTGAGCTGATGCTGCAGCCGCGCCTTGGCCAGGCCGTGATACCGGCATTGGCGCAGGCCGAAGGCTCGAACGCCTTGGCAGCTCGTGCCTTCGACACCGGCCCGGTGCGCGTACTGCTCCTTCCACTCCTGGGTGTCTTGCTGGGCCCGTGCCTGCTGGATCGCTTCATACTCCGCTTGTGGACGGAGGGGATCCGACGGCCCATGTCCCATCTGCTGTTGGAACGGGTGCACTGCTCTCGGCTCTTGCAGGGACGGCAGGCGGCCGGCGGGAACCGCGCTCGGATCACGGCTGCCCCCTCCTGAGAGCGGTCTTCGGCCCAACGGCTGCTGGTGTCGCCCTTGGGGCAGGTCACCTGCCGGTTCTCCCAGTCGATGACGAAGTCCGCCTGGGAGAAGCCGCCGTCCTTGGCCTGCCAGCTGGCAGAGGCGAGGATTGGACCCGCCAGGCTCACGCAGCGTCTCACCGAGCCGTACCCGCCCTTTGATCTGCCGTGCGGCGGTGGGCACGATCATGGAGTCCGTGCGCGCACGGCCGCCGGCCTTGAGCAAGCCGCGTTCCACGGTGGCTTCAAGGACCCGGTCCAGGAGCTGGATCCCGGCGTCTCCCGCGATCAGCCGGTCCCGGGACTCGGTGGGCGTGCACCCCGAAATCACGATCGCCTGGGCCGACTCCGCCTACGCCGGGAAGCTTGTGATCTGGGCGAAGACTCACCTCGGCCTCACCCTGAAGACCGTTAGCCGTCCAAGGACGCGAGCGGGTTCGTCGTCCTGCCCCGCCGCTGGGTGGTGGAGAGGTCGCTTGCCTGGAGCATGCATGCCCGCCGTCACGCCCGGGAGTACGAACGGCTCATCCAGCACTCGGAATCACTGATCACCTGGGCTGCAATCACCATCATGACCGGGCGCGTCACCCGCCGGACCTCCCGCCTCAGCGGCCAGCCTGTTTCCCGAGGAGCCGCACGAGACTGAACGTCTTCAAGGACAGCGTCATCTCCTCGGCCCGCGCCGCAACTACTGTGTCCTCCGATCCCCAGGCAGCGGATCCGAATGTCGTCCAGGTCCTGACTGCCGCGGCAGGAGCTGCCACGGTTCCTGGTGGGGGCTCTTGATGGGCGATCACCATGCTCAGTGGCAGTTGCTGATCCACCCAAACGCACCGGACTTTGCAAACTCACCTGGGCTTGAGGCCGTGCAGCATCAGGTGCACCAGTTGGGGGACGCCGTCGAGAGTGGTCTGAGTGTCGAGCCGGTGGTTGGCGGCTAGGGTGGCGGTGCCCTGGAGGGTGGCGCCCACGACGAGAGTGAGGTGGGTGGGGTCCCCCTCGATGATCTCCCCGCGCTTCTGGGCGTGTGCGATGATCCGCTCCAGCGTCCCCACCGCACGGTCGACGGCGGCGGCCATCTCCTCGGAGGCGTCGGGGTCGTGCTTGCGGGCGAACATGAGCTCCAGGAGCTCGGCGTTCTCGGTGGCGAAGCCGAGATAGGCCCGGGCGAGGGTGACGAGTCGCGGTTCCAGCGGGAGGGCGGGGTCGTCGACGGCGGTCAGGGCCCGGGTCAGCCGCTCGTAGCCGGTGAGCGCCAGGGCGTTGAGCAGGGCCTGCTTGTCCTTGAAGTGCCGCCCCGGGGCGGCATGGCTGACGCCGATGTCCCGGGCCAGTTCCCGCAGGGACAGGGCCCCGGCCCCCTTCTCCCGCAGGGTGCGCTCCGCGCTCGCGAGCAGGGCGGAGCGGAGGTCTCCGTGGTGGTAGGGGCGGGTCTCGCGGCTCTCGGATTTCTCGGACGGCATGGGCACCATCGTATCCGGATGTAGACGGCGCCAGCATTGTTGTCATTGGCATCATTATTGTCGACGTCTACATTGCGGTCATGGCTACTGACACGTGGAACGCGACCGACCTCCCTGACCTCACGGGCCGCACGGCCGTGGTCACCGGAGCCAACAGCGGTATCGGCCTCAAGGCGGCGGAGGCGCTGGCCCGCGCGGGCGCGCATGTCGTGTTCGCCGTACGGGATTTGGAGCGCGGCCACGCGGCGGCGGCCACCGTGCACGGCAGCACGGAGGTCCGCCGCCTCGATCTGGCGGACCTGTCCTCGGTACGGGAGTTCGCGGCGGACTGGCAGGGCGAACTGCATCTGCTGCTGAACAACGCCGGTGTGATGATGCTGCCGGAGCAGCGCACGCGGGACGGCTTCGAGATGCAGTTCGGCACGAACCACCTGGGGCACTTCGCCCTGACCAACCTGCTGCTGCCGCACATCACCGACCGGGTCGTCACCATCTCCTCGACCATGCACCGCGGCGGCACCGGAGTGATCGACTTCGCCGACCTGAACCGGACGGAGAACTACAGTTCCATGGGCGCCTACGCCCAGTCGAAGCTCGCGAACCTCCTCTTCACCCTGGAGGCTCCAGCGCCGCCTCACGGAGGCGGGCTCCCCGGTCCGCGCCATCGCCGCCCACCCCAGGTACGCCGCCACCAATATCGGGAGCCATGTGGCGAGCCCGCTGTCCCGGCTCTTCACGAAGCTCGGCAACCGGTTCATGGCCCAGGACGACAAGGCGGGCGCGCTGCCCACCCTGTACGCGGCGACGCAGGACCTCCCCGGCGCGAGCTACGTCGGCCCGGACGGCTTCCAGGAGATGCGCGGTGCACCCACCCTGGTCGGCCGGAGCGCGGCGGCGAGCGACCCGGAGGCGGCGAAGAGGCTGTGGACGATGTCGGAGGAGCTGACGGGGACACGGTTCCCGCTTGAGACGGCCGTACGCGGCTGAGTGCGACCCGTCGGATGGGCGAAGAAACCCCCGCCCGCACACACCCGCTCTCCCGCTTGCCCGGTGCCCTCGGACACCCCGCCAGCTTAAGGTCCCAAAGCTACTCAAAACCCGGGATCAGAAACAGGCACTGACGCGGTCATGCCCCGCACACGAAGAAGCCCCTGCTCATCGAACAGGGACTCCCTTTGCCACACGCACTTAATCATCGGTGGCAGCGGCTTCCTGGGCACCGAGCTGATTCGGCAGGCCACCGCAGCCAAGCAGGTCACGGCAGCGACGTACGCCACCAGGCCCGGCGACGCCGCCAGGCCGCCTGGTACCCCCTCGATCTGCGGGACGCCAGCCGCCTGGACGCCGTCATGAGCGAGGTGAGCCCGCGTCTCGTCATCAACGCATCGAGCGGCGGGTCCGACTGGGCCGTGATGGCGCAGGCCGCCATCCAGCTCGCAATGACTGCGGCAAGTCAAGGTGTCCGCCTCGTCCACGTTTCCAGTGATGCCGTGTTCTCCGGGGCCCGGGTCCACTACGACGAATCGTGCCTGCCTGACCCCATCACCCCCTACGGAGCGGCGAAGGCGGCGCCGGAGACGGGGATCCTCGCCGTGCACACGGAAGCTGTAGTCGCCCGCACGTCGCTGATCATCGGCGACAAGGCGGTCGTGTGAGGCATGCGGTTCCCGTTCCTGTGGGCGCGGCGTCGTCGCCCCGCGTGCCGTGGTGGGGAACAGGATCCCGACGCCGTCGGTGGCTCCGCAAGGCGGCTTCTGCCAGACGGAAGAGCGTCCCGGGAAGGGCTGGTCAGAGCCCTGTGGTCACGCCCCACGGAAGGGCCTGTCCCGAACGCAGGTGGTCCTTGAGCCACAGCTCGGTGTTGCTGACGTGCAGCAGTGCGGCGGCCTGGCTGAGGGAGGCGTCGCGGACGGACAGGGCCCGGAAGATCGCCTCGTGTTCGGCGAGGGTCCGGCCGGAGGCCTCGGTGTCGACCAGGCCGCGCCAGATGCGGGCGCGCAGAGTGCGCCCGGAGATGCTTTCCAGGAGCGTGAGGAGCGTTTCGTTGCCGGTGGCCGAGATGACGGCGCGGTGGAACGCGGCGTCGTGAGCGTTGAGCCGTTCCACGTCGTCCTGGGCTTCGCGCATGGCGTTCAGGTGCTGCTCGACCTCGGCCAGTTGCTCGTCGGAGATCCGGGTGGCGGCCAGTGCGGTGGCGACCGGTTCCAGGAGCCGTCGTGTCTCCATGAGGTCCTGGAGCGCGGCGGAATCGCCCTGCAGCAGTTCCACCGCACCGCCGAGCCCTTCCAGGAGGAGGCTCGGCTGCAGGCTGGTCACGTAGGTGCCGTCGCCCCGCCGGACCTCCAGGACCCGGGCGACGGCCAGCGCCTTCACGGCCTCCCGGGCGAGGTTGCGGGACAGGCCCAGCTGGGCGGCCAGCTCCGGTTCCGGCGGGAGCTTCGAGCCCGGCGGCAGCGCTCCGCTGCGGATCAGCTCCCGGATCTGCCCGATGGCCTTGTCCGTCAGCGACACCGCGCGCTCCTTCCGGGCCCGTGCGCCGCGGGCACGTCCGACCTGATGAGTTCCCGGGCGCGGAGATCGTCCCAGAGCGCGTCGGGGACGTACCGGCGGTGGAGTTCTACGTTCCGTACGACCTGCTGCGGATTTCGCATACCGAGGGTGACGTTGATGATACTGCGGTGGGTGTAGGGGAAGGCGATCGCGGCGGCGGGCAGGGTGGTGCCGTGGGCCGCGCAGACGTCGGCGATCGCCCGAGCGCGGTCGAGCAGCTCCGGCGGGGCCTCCTGGTAGTCGTACTTCATGCCCTCGGTGGGGTGGTCGCGGGAGAGCAGCCCCGAGTTGAACACGCCGACGGCCACCACGCTCTTGCCGAGTTCCTCGGCGGCGGGCAGGACGTCGTCCAGTGCCGACTGGTCGAGGAGGGTGTACCGGCCGGCCAGCATCACCACGTCGGCCGCTGTCTCGCGCAGGAAGCGGGCGAGCATGGCCGACTGGTTCATTCCGGCGCCGATCGCGCCGATCACTCCCTGGTCCCGGAGCTCCGCCAGGGCCGGCATGGCCTCCTCCGCCGCCTGCCTCCAGTGGTCGTCGGGATCGTGCAGGTAGACGACGTCCAGGCGGTCCAGGCCGGTGCGCTCCAGCGTGTCCTCGATAGAGCGGTGCACTCCGTCCCGGCTGAAGTCCCACTGCCGGCGCAGGTCGTCGCGCACCGCGAAGCCCTCGGTGTCGGTGCCGCGCGGGTGCTCGTTGGGCACGAGCAGGCGGCCGACCTTGGAGGAGACGACGTACGCGTCACGTGGCCGGCCCGCCAGCGCTGCCCCCAGGCGGCGCTCGGAGAGACCGAGCCCGTAGTGCGGTGCGGTGTCGAAGTACCGGATGCCCGCTTCCCAGGCCGCCTCGAGTGCGGCCTGCGCGTCGTGGGCCGGGGTGACTCTGTAGAGGTTGCCGATGACGGATGCCCCGAAGCCGAGTCCGGTGAGCTCGACCGGGGTGCTCGCGACCTTCCGGCGCCCGATGCTGTGCGGTGTCAACTGTGCTCCTTCGGAAGCGGCGAAGGCGTGAGCGTCCATGGGTCCCTCACCTTCTGACGGCGGCCGAGCCGCCTGCCATGAGTGCCTCGACCTCGGCGAGCGAGGCCATGGACACGTCGCCGGGGGTGGTCATGGTGAGGGCGCCGTGCGCGGTGCCGTAGGCCAGGGCTCGGCTCAGTCCGGCGGTGTCGAGGTCGGCCACGGGCGCGGCACGGCCCGCCGGTCCGTCCTCGTCACCGCCGAGGGTCAGCAGTGCGTAGATCAGGCCGGCCGCGAATCCGTCGCCCGAGCCGATGCGGTCCAGGACGTGCAGGCCGGGCAGTTCCGGGCCGCGGACGAAGCCGGTACGGGGCGACCAGGCGGCCGAGGACCAGTCGTTGACGCCGGCCGAGGGCACGTCCCGCAGGGTGGTCGCGAGCACCTCGGCCCGGGGCAGGAGCGCGGCCACTTCGACGAGGGCGTCGGGCACCTCGTCCGCCGTGATGCGTACCGCGCCCGGGTACGGTCCGGCCAGGCCCAGGGCGCCCACCACGACGTCGGCGTGGCGGGCGAGCCGCAGGTCGACCTCGCGGGCGGCGGCGGCGGCGCCCCTGCCGGCCCACAGACTGGGGCGGTAGTTGGGGTCGTAGGAGACCCTGACACCGTGCCGTCGAGCGGCCGCCATGGCCTCGTCCGCGACGTCCACGGTGGTGTCCGACAGACCGGCGAAGACGCCGCCGGTGTGGAACCAGCGCGGCCCCGTCGAGCCTGGGGAGAAGACCGCGTCCCAGTCGACGTCCCCCTTGCGCAGCTGCGAGACGGCGGTGTTCGCGCGGTCGCTGACGCCCACCGCGCCTCGGATGCCGTAGCCGCGCTCGACGAAGTTGAGGCCGTTGCGGGCGGTGCGGCCGATGCCGTCGTCGGGCACCCAGCGGATGAGGGAGGTGTCGACGCCGCCCTGGAGGATCAGGTCCTCGACGAGCCGCCCCACCTGGTTGTCGGCGAGGGCGGTCACGACGGCCGTACGCAGGCCGAAGCAGCGCCGCAGTCCGCGGACGACGTTGTACTCACCGCCGCCTTCCCAGACCTGGAAGGTGCGGGCGGTGCGGATCCTGCCCTCGCCCGGGTCGAAGCGGAGCATCACCTCGCCGAGGGCCACCACGTCGTTCACGTCGCGCTCCCGTGCACGGCCTCGGCGGTCAGCCGGCGGATCTCGTCGTACTCGCCGCGCTCCAGGTGGGCGGGGGTGGCCATCCAGCTGCCGCCGACGGCGAGGACCGCCGGGAGGGCGAGGTAGGCGGGCAGGCGCGGAGCGTCGATGCCGCCCGTCGGCACGAACCGTGCCTGGGGGAAGGGAGCCGCGAGGGCACGCAGCATCGGGATGCCGCCGAGGGGTTCGGCGGGGAAGAGCTTGACGGTGTCGAGGCCGCACCGCAGGGCGCGCATCAGCTCGGTCGCCGAGGCGATGCCGGGCACCACGGGCACGCCCAGCTCACGGCACTTGGCGACGACGTCCTCGTCGAAGCCGGGCGAGACCACGAAACCGGCTCCCGCCGCCACGGCACGCTCCGCCTGCTCGGGCGTGAGGACCGTACCGGCGCCGACGGTCAGCCCTCCGTGGGCGGCCATCGTCTTGAGCACCTGCTCGGCGTCGGGGGTGCGGAAGGTGACCTCGGCGCACCGGGCGCCGCCCGCCGCGAGCGCGTCGGCCAGCGGGCCGGCCATCGCGGCGGCGGGCACCGTCAGCACCGGCAGCACGCGGGCGCCGTCCAGCACGGCGGCCAGGTCGGTGCCGGTCATCGGCCGAGCCATCCGCCGTCGACGGGCAGGACGACGCCGTGGACATAGGCGGCGGCGTCCGAGGCGAGGAACACGGTGGCGCCCGCGAGGTCGTCGGCGCTGCCCCAGCGGGCGGCCGGGATCCGCTCCAGGATGGCCTTGCTGCGTACCGGGTCGTCCTGGAGGGCCTGGGTGTTGTCGGTGGCGATGTAGCCGGGGGCGATGGCGTTGACGTTGACGCCGTGCGGGGCCCACTCGTTGGCCAGGGCCTTGGTCAGTCCGGCGATCCCGTGCTTGGCGGCGGTGTAGCCGGGGACGGTGATGCCGCCCTGGAAGCTGAGCAGCGACGCCGTGAAGACGATCTTCCCCTGGCCGCGCGCCACCATCGACGCGCCCACCGCGCGGGACAGGGCGAACTGCGCGTTGAGGTTGACCTGGAGCACCAACTCCCAGTCCTCGTCGGTGTGTTCGGCGGCCGGGGCGCGGCGGATGGTGCCCGCGTTGTTGACCAGGATGTCCACCGGGCGCTCCCGTCCCGCCAGGTCGGCGCCCAGGGCGCGGACGGCTTCGGGGTCGGCGAAGTCGGTGCGGAGGGCCTCGAAGGTGCGGCCCGCGGCCAGGACGTCCTTCTCCACGTCGCTGCCGGTCTCCTCCAGCTGGGCGCTGACGCCGATGACGTCCGCGCCGGCCTCGGCGAGGGCGCGGGTCATGGCGCGGCCGATGCCGCGGCGGGCACCGGTGACGACGGCGAGCCTGCCGGTCAGGTCGAAGGCGTTCACTGGTCGGCTCCCTGGGAGTCGTCGGTGCAGTCCACGAGGATCTTCATCACGTCGCCGCCGCCCTCCAGGGCCTCGAACGCGTCGGGCGCCTGTGCCATGGGGACGACTTTGCTGATCAGCTGCTCGGCCGGAACGGTGCCGTCGGCCACCAGGGTCACCGCCCGCTCGAAGTCGGAGCGGTCGTACAACCGGGCGCCCACGAGGGTGAGTTCGCGCCAGAAGAAGCGGTGCAGGTTCACCTCGCGGGGCCGGGGGTGGATGGCCACGAGGCACAGCCGCCCGCGCACCCCCAGCACGTCGACCGCCGTGTCCACCCCGCCTTGCGCGCCGGAGACCTCGAAGGCGACGTCCGCACCGGCGTCGCCGGTCCACTGCCGGACCAGCTCGGGCGGGTCGTCGGCGGCCGGGTCCCAGGTCGTGAGCCCCAGCTTCTCGGCGAGCCGCCGACGGTGGGCGCTCAGCTCGACGACCCGGACCTCGGCTCCGGCGGCGCGGGCGACCAGGGCGATGAGGATGCCGACGGGGCCGCCGCCGACCACGACGGCCTTCTCGCCCGCGCGGACCTGGGCCCGGCCGACGTCGTGCACGGCGACCGCGGTGGGCTCCACCAGGGCCGCGTGGTCGAGCGGGAGGGAGCCGGGCAGCCGTACCAGGGTCGTGGCGGGCACGGTCCAGCGCTGCTGCATCGCGCCCGGCGAGTCGATGCCGATGAAGTCGAGGTGCTGGCAGATGTGCTGGTGGCCGGCGTGGCAGGCCGGGCAGGTGTCGTCCCAGCGCAGCGGCATCACGGTGACCGCGTCACCGGGCGCCCAGTTCTCCACTCCCGCGCCCACCCGCACGATCCGGCCGGACATCTCGTGGCCGAGGACGGCGGGCGCGGCGACCCGGGCGTCCATGTCGCCGTGGAAGATGTGCAGATCGGTGCCGCAGATACCGACATAGGCGGGGGCGATCTCCACCTCGCCGGGGCCGGGGGGCGGGTTCTCGGCGGGCGCGGTGTCCAGGGTGCGGGCGGCGAGGTAGCGGACGGCGAGTGTCATCTCAGGGTCCCTTCGGCGCGGACGCCGATCGTGAGCAGCAGGTTGGCGTAGGTGCGGATGTCGGCGGTGACGACGACGAGGGCCAGGTCGGGCGAGCGGGCGGCGTCGTAGAACGCGAAGCGGCCGAGCGTCTCGACGGGGACGGGCGCCAGCATCGAGCGGTACTCGGCGATGGCGGGCGGCTCCGGCTCGCCCTCGGGCGGCACCATCACGTGCGCCGACTCGACGGGCAGAGCCCGCAGCAGGACGTCGAGCACGGTGGTGGCGTCCAGCAGACCCGGCGCCAGGTTGAGGTGGACGGTTCTGGCGCGCGGGCCGGTGGCGGTGCTCGCCGGGTAGTGGCCGTCGGCGAGCAGGACCCGGGCGCCGTGCCCGGCGCCCGCCAGGGCTTCGAGGATGCCCGGGTGCAGGAGTTCGGTCATCAGCATGCGGTGCGCTCCTTCCTTCGAGCGGGGTCGAGGCGGTAGAACGTGGTGGCGGTTTTGGCGAGGACCGCCTCGGTCTCGGCGGCGGAGCAGCCGGCGAGGAGTTCCCCGACGGTGGCGGCCCAGCGGTTCCAGCCGCCGGCCAGGGCGCAGACCGGCCAGTCCGAGCCGAACATCAGCCGGTCCGGGCCGAAGGCCGCCAGCAGGACCTCCCACACCGGCCGGATGTCGTCGACGGTCCACTTCTCGTGGTCGGCCTCGGTGATCAGTCCCGACACCTTGCACCGCACCTGGGGGTGCGCGGCCAGCCGCCGCACGCCCCGCTCCCAGTCGCCCAGGTCACGTCGGACGATGGGTGGTTTGCCGGCGTGGTCGAGGACCAGGGGAAGGCCGGGGAGGCGTTCGGCCAGGCGGATCGCCTGCGGGAACTGGTGGTCGCGGATCAGCAGGTCGTACCCGAGGCCGCGTCCGGCCACCGCCCGCAGTCCCCGCTCCACCGAAGGCCGTTGGAGCCAGGTGGCGTCGGACTCGCCTTGGACGAGGTGACGTAGGGCCCGCAGGTACGTGCCGCCGGGCCCGGCGCGCAGCGCGTCGAGGATGTCGCCGATCGCCGGGGACGTGAGGTCCGCCCAACCGACGACCGCGCCGACGAGCGGGTCGCCGTCGGCCAGGGCGAGGAACTCGCGCGTCTCGTCGAGCGACGCCACGCACTGGACGAGCACCGTGCACTCCAGCCGCCGACCCGCGATCGGCCTGGTCGCGGCCGTGCGCAGGTCGTCGGTGCCGAAGCTGCGGCGCAGGGGCTCGTGTCCGGGCTCGTCGAGCCAGGACTGTGGCCGGATGTCCAGGTCCCACACGTGGTGGTGGGCGTCGACGAGGATCTGGGCGTCAGACACGGGCCGTCCACACGGGGCCGTCGGGGTAGGTGTACTCCTTGAGGGACTCGGGGTGCATCTGCGCGCTCAGCCCCGGCAGGGCCGGCGCGAGGTAGTGGCCGTCGGCGATGCGGACCGGGTCGACGAAGTGCTCGTGCAGGTGGTCGACATACTCGATGACGCGGTCCTCGGTGGTGCCGGAGACGGCGACGTAGTCGAACATCGACAGGTGCTGCACCATCTCGCACAGGCCCACTCCTCCGGCGTGCGGGCAGACCGGCACGCCGAACTTCGCGGCGAGCAGCAGGATGGCGATGTTCTCGTTGACGCCGCCGACGCGGGCGGAGTCGATCTGCACGATGTCGACGGCCTCTGCTTGCAGGAGCTGCTTGAAGACGACCCGGTTGGCGATGTGTTCGCCGGTGGCGACCTTGATGGGGCCGACCGCCCTGCGGACGGCGGCGTGGCCGAGGATGTCGTCGGGGGAGGTGGGCTCCTCGATCCAGTACGGGTCGTAGGGGGCGAGGGCGAGCATCCAGTCGATGGCGGGCTGGACGTCCCATCTCTGGTTGGCGTCGACGGCGATGCGGATGTCCGGCCCGACGGTCTCGCGGGCGGTGCGCATGCGCCGTACGTCGTCCTCCAGGTCCGCGCCGACCTTCAGCTTGATCTGGGTGAAGCCGTCGGCGACGGCCTCGCGGGACAGGCGGGCCAGCTTCTCGTCGGAGTAGCCCAGCCAACCGGGGGTGGTGGTGTAGGCGGGGTAGCCGCGCTCCAGCAGACGCGCGACGCGCTCCTGGCGGCCGGGCTCGGCACGGCGCAGGATCTGAAGCGCCTCCTCGGGGGTGAGGGCGTCGCTGAGCCAGCGGAAGTCGACCTGCGCGACCAGGTCCTCGGGCGACATCTCGCCGAGGAAGCGCCACACGGGCTTGCCCGCGCGCTTGGCGGCCAGGTCCCAGGCGGCGTTGACGACCGCGCCGGTGGCCATGTGGATGGCGCCCTTCTCCGGGCCCAGCCAGCGCAGTTGGGGATCGTGCACGAGGGAGCGGGAGAAGGCCCCGAGGTCGGCGCAGACCTCTTCGACCGAGAGGCCGACCACGTGCGGGGCGAGGGCCGCGATGGCGGCGGCCTGGACATCGTTGCCGCGGCCGGTGGTGAAGGCGAGGGCGTGGCCCTCCAGTGCGTCGTCGGCGTCGGTACGCAGGACGACGTAGGCGGCGGAGTAGTCAGGCTCGGGGTTCATGGCGTCCGAGCCGTCGAGGTGTTCGGAGGTGGGGAACCGCACGTCCAGGACGTCCAGGGCGGTGATGCGGGCGGATGCGGGCAGGGTGGAGGACATGGCGGCAACTCCTGTGAGGGCAAAGGGGGAATCGGGCCCCTTGCGACGAGCGGTGAACGCGGCGCGGGACGGGCGGCCGGCGACGGCCGCCCGGGTCACTCCTGGACCTTGCCGCCGGTGATGCGGGAGATGGCGAGGGCGACCAGGATGATCAGGCCGTTGAGGGCGCCGATCCACTGGGCGGGGACGCCGCCGAGCGTGAGCACGTTCTGGATCATGAAGAGCAGCAGGATGCCGCAGAACGCGCCGAACATGGTGCCCTTGCCGCCGTTGAGGCTGATCCCGCCGATGACGGCGGCGGCGAACACGGTGAAGATGTAGCCGTTGCCCTGCGCGGAGGCGACGGAGGCCAGCCGTCCGGAGAGCAGCAGTCCGGCGAGTGCGGCGAGCAGGCTGCCGGTGACGATGACGATCCACAGCACGCGGTCGGTGCGGATGCCGGCCGCCTTCGCGGCGTCGACGTTGCCGCCGATGGCGTACAGCGAGCGGCCGAAGCTGGTCCAGCCGAGCACGACGATGGCCACGGCGAACAGCACGAGGCAGATCCAGATGGACGCGGGCATTCCGAGCCACTGCGCGGTGCCGGGGTAGAGCATCGACTGCGGCAGCTGGAAGAACGTCTGGCCACCGGAGATACCGGTGAGGATGCCGCGCAGCACGATCAGCATGCCGAGGGTGACGATGAAGCCGTTGAGGCCGAAGCGGATGATCAGCAGGGCGTTGACCACGCCGACGAACACGCCCACGGCCAGGGTGACGGGGATCGCCCAGGCGCCGGAGAGCAGGCCGAGTCCGTGTCCGGCGCCGGCCGGCACGACCAGCCAGGCCGCGACACCGGGCGCGAGGCCCATGGTGGACTCCAGCGACAGGTCCATCTTCTTGACGATCAGGATCATCGTCTGGGCGAGGACCAGCAGGGCCATCTCGGACATCGTCTGGAGAACGTTGATGAGGTTGTCGGTCTGAAGGAAGACCGGGTTGACGATCTGACCGACGATCGCGATGACGACGATCGCGGGGACGAGGGCGAGGTCGCGCAGCCGGGCCAGCGGGATCCGGCCGCCGAGCAGCGCGGTGCGCCCTTGCTTCGGTTCCGCGGCCTTGGCGGCTGTGTCCGCGAGGACGGTTTCAGGCATTGAGGTCCACTCCTTCCATCGCGGCCACGAGGTCGTGGTCGTGCCAGCCGCGGGCTATCTCTGTCGTGACCCGGCCCTGGAACATCACCAGGATCCGGTCGCACATGCGCAGGTCGTCGAGTTCGTCGGAGGCGATGAGCACTCCGGTGCCGGTCCGGGCGGTCTCCTCGACCTTGCCGAGGAGGAATTCCTTGGAGCGCACGTCCACGCCCGCGGTCGGGTTGATCAGGACCAGCAGTCGCGGGTCGTCGGCCAGGGCGCGGGCCATGACGACCTTCTGCTGGTTTCCTCCGGACAGGGCGGAGACGGGCAGATCGGGGCCCGGCGTCTTGATCGCCAGCTTCTCGATCATGTTGTCGGCGAGCCGGTCGCGTCGGTCACGGCTGAGGAGGCCGTTCCTGCCGAGCCGGTGGGGCACGGACAGGGTGGCGTTGTCGGCGATCGACATGTCGGGCACGAAGCCCTGGTGGTGCCGGTCCTGGGGGACGAACCCGGCGCCGGCGGCGAGCGCGGCGGGCACGCTGCCCGGCCGGGGCCGCCGCCCGGCGATCTCCACCTCGCCGGTGGCGGCAGCCCACAGCCCTACGACGGTCTCGGCTACCTCGGTGCGTCCGCTGGCGGCGGCACCGGCGAGGCCGACGATCTCGCCGGCGCCCACCTGGAAGGTGACGTCTTCGTACGTGCCGTCGCTGCCCAGATCCCGCACGGACAGCGCGGGGGCCGCGGCGGGGTCGAGGGTGCCCGAGCGCACCTGCTGCCGGTCGGCCGCCGCCTCGCCGGTCATGGCGGCGACCAGCTCCGTGCGGGGGAGGTCCGCGACGGGGGCGGTGACGATGTGCCGGGCGTCGCGGAACACCGTCACCATGTCGCAGATCTCGTAGACCTCCTGGAGATGGTGACTGATGAACAGGAAGGTCACGCCCTGGCGTTGCAGGTCGCGGATGCGGTCGAAGAGCCGGTTGATCGCGGCCGCGTCGAGCTGTGCGGTGGGCTCGTCGAGGATGATGAACCGGGCCCCGAAGGACAGCGCCCGGGCGATCTCGACGAACTGCCGCTGCTCGACGCTGAGTTCGTCGGCCGGGGACTGCGGGTCGACGTCCACCGACCAGGTCGACAGCAGCTCCTGGGCTCGGCGGCGTACGCCGGTCCAGCTGATCAACCTGTGGGGGCCGTGGTGGTGACGGTTCAGGAAGAGGTTCTCGGCGACGGTCAGCGTGGGGATGATCGTCGACTTCTGGTAGACGCAGGCCACGCGCTGTCGCCAGGCGTCGCGGTCGCTGAGCCGGGGGGCGGGGCCGCCGCCGAAGGTGACCGTTCCCTCGTCGGGGGCGTGCAGGCCCGTCAGGACGGAGACCAGGGTCGACTTGCCGGCTCCGTTGCGGCCGACGAGTGCGTGGGTCTCCCCTGGCCGGATGGTGATTCGGGCGCCGTTCAGGGCAACTGTCGGACCGAATCGTTTGACTATGCCCGTCGCCTCGACGACGGGCGGTGTCGCGGGGGCCCGTCCGTCGTCCGCCGGGGCGGGCGCGGGGGTGACTGCTCGCTCCCCGTCTCTCATTTCAACCGCCTTGTAGTGGTGAGCCGTTGGATGCCTGAGAGGGCCGGTCAGCCGAGGTTGTTGCCCCACAGGGAGGGGTCGTCGCTCTTGACGCTGGGCACGCCGCCGTAGGTGCCGCCGTCGACGGTGACCAGGGGAGCGGAGAGCTGGTCCTCCAGCAGGCCGTCGCGGACCTGGATGATGGTGCTGTCGTGGTCGGTCTTGCCGGGCTTGAACGTCTTTCCGTCTATCGCGGCCTTGAGGTAGTACAGGGCGTACTTGGCGTAGAGGTCGGCCGGCTGGGAGACCGTGGCGTCGATCTTCCCGGCGGCGATGGACTTCAGCTCCTCGGGAATACCGTCGTTGGACACGACGAAGACGTGCTTCTTGTCCTTCGGGTCGACCAGCAGGCCCTTCTGCTTGAGGACCTGGAGGGTGCCGGCCAGGGCGAAGCTGGACTGCATGTAGACGCCCTTGATGTCCGGGTGGGCGGTCAGGTCGGTCTGGAGCTTCTGCGCGGCGACCGCGCCGTCCCAGTTGGTGGCCTCGCCGAACACCTTGATGCCGGGGTAGTTCTTCTTCATGCAGTCGTTGAACGCCTCGGTGCGGTCACGGCCGTTGATGGAGTCGAGGCCGCCCTGGAGCATGACGACCTTGCCCTTGCCGCCGAGCTTGGTGCCCAGGTACTGGCAGGCCTTCTCGCCGTAGGCGCGGTTGTCGGCCCGCACCACCATGAACACCTTGCCGGTGTCGGGACGGGTGTCCACGGTGACGACCGGGATCTTCTTCGCCTCCAGCTGGGCCAGGGTGGGCGCGATGGCGGCGGTGTCCTGCGGGGCCATCGCGAGGCCCTTGACGCCCTGGCTGATGAAGGTCTGCGCGTTGGCGGTGAGCTTGGCGACGTCGTTCTGGGAGTTCGTGGTCTTCAGGTCCAGCCCCAGCTCCTTGGCCGACTGGGGCGTGTACTTGATGTACGAGTTCCAGAAGTCGGTGTCGGAGCGCGGGTAATCGACGCCCACGAGCGGCTTGCCGCTCGACGAGGCGGTGGTGCCGGAGCCGCTGCAGGCGCTGAGCAGCGTCAGTGCGCAAACGACGGAGGCGGTGGAGCCGAGTGCGGTTCTCAGTCTCATGGGTACTTCCTCGCGCTGGTCCCGGAGCGGGTTGTTACTCCGATGCGACGGCTGTGTGTCGTCGGCGGAGAGATGGGATGTTTATAGAGCGGGGGAAGCGAGGTTGTCTAGTGGGTGCGGCAAAACTGCTGGAGATGACCGCTGGATGATCTCGCCGGGGCCGCCGTCGGGCTTCCTGGGCAGTGAATCCATCCCATCAATGATGCGTACTCGTGATGCGCTGATGGCTTGCCTGTGGACTGCCCGTGTGGTGGCGCACCCTGTGTCGGGTCCTTAGACATTCCATGTTTGCCGCCACTGCAATGCGCTGATAGCGCCTATATATGGACAAAAGCTAATGCTGATACGGGTTTTCATCCCTGCACACCCGTTGACATCAGTGCGTCACATGGTCGAACTTCATGCGTAACCTCCGACGCTCCAGAACCGTCGGCGTCCCGCGTCTACCCCTGCCCCCCTTGCCCCTACCTCAGGGATGTCCTCATGTCGCGTTCGCTCAACAGACGCCAGTTCCTGTCCGCCGCCACCTGTGTGGCGGCGGCAGCCATAGCCGGTGGTGGCCTGGGCGCCGGCGTCGCCCAGGCGGCACCGAGCACCTACACCCCCGACTGGAACTCGGTCGATCAACACCCGCCGGCTCCGGAGTGGTTCCAGGACGCGAAGTTCGGGATCTACTTCCACTGGGGCGTCTTCAGCGTTCCCGCCTTCGGCAACGAGTGGTATCCGCGGACCATGTATCAGGCGGGCGACAGCGTCAACCAGCACCACATCGCGACCTACGGCCAGCCCTCGGCATGGCCGTACCACAACTTCATCAACGGGGCGAAGGACCTGGCGGGCAACTTCGTGCAGTTCGCGCCCAAGCTGAAGTCGGCCGGCGGGAACTTCGACCCCAACGAGTGGGCGCAGCTGTTCATCGACGCGGGCGCGAGGTTCGCGGGGCCGGTCGCCGAGCACCACGACGGCTATTCCATGTGGAACAGCCAGGTCAACGAGTGGAACTCGGTCACCAAGGGCCCGAAGCTCGACCTGCTGCAGCTGTTCACCACGGCGATCCGGGCCAAGGGCCTCAAGCTGCTGGTCGCCATGCACCACGCGTACCACTACAACGGCTTCTACGAGTTCGCCCCCGCCCAGACCGACCCCAGCCTCAAGAAGCTCTACGGCCAGCTCGGTGCGGCCGCGGAGAACCAGCTCTGGTACGACAAGCTCAAGGAAGTCATCGACCTCGCGCAACCGGACATCCTGTGGCAGGACTTCAAACTGGACGCGGTCGACGAGACGCAGCGCCTGAACTTCCTGTCCTACTACTACAATCAGGCCAACGCCTGGGGCCGTGAGGTCGTCGCCACCTACAAGGACGGGTTCAACGGCAAGGGCGAGGTCTTCGACTACGAGCGCGGCGGGCCGGGCGACCTCACCAGCCCGTACTGGCTGACCGACGACAGCATCTCCAGCTCCAGCTGGTGCTACACGCAGGGCATCGGCTACTACAGCAACCAGCAGATGCTGCACTCGTTCCTCGACCGGGTCAGCAAGAACGGCAACGTGCTGCTGAACATCGCGCCGATGGCCGACGGCACCATCCCCCAGGCGCAGAAGGACATCCTTCTCGGCATGGGCGACTACCTGAAGCGCTTCGGCGAGTCGGTGTACTCGACACGCGCCTGGAGCGTGTACGGCGAAGGCCCGACGAAGATGGGCGGCGGCGCCTTCACGAATCCGACGGCCGGCACCGCGCAGGACATCCGCTTCACCCGCAACAAGGCGGCCAACGTCCTGTACGCCACCGTCCTGGGCTGGCCCGGCAGCTCAGTGACGATCAAGACGCTCAGCTCGGACCGCATCAACCTCTCCTCGCTGACCTCGGTGAAGCTGCTCGGCTCCACCGCCGGCACCTACATCGACCTGCCCGCACCCACGCAGACTTCCTCCGGCCTGAGGGTCACCCTGCCGTCCTCGGCGCCGTACAGCGCGGGCGCCTACGTCCTGAAGCTGGCCTTCTCCGGCACCATCCCCGGCCTGCTGCCGCTCGCCGGCGCCGCCGCCTTCACGGACGTCAACTACACGGGCAACTCGGCCCCGTTGCCCGCCGGCGACTACACCGCGGCCGACCTGAGCGCGGCCGGACTGGGCACCCGCACCATCTCCAGTTTGCGTCCCGCCCCCGGCTACCAGGTGATCGGCTACTCCGGCGACAACTTCACCGGCACCGCCTGGACCTTCACCGCCGACAACCCGGACCTCAGGGTCACCGGCAACAACGACCAGATCACCTCGCTCAGGGTCCAGTTCAATCCGTCGAGGTACTTCCGGATCACCAACGCCACCAACGGCCTCGCCCTGGACAGCGGCGGCAACGTCGCCTCCGGATCCAACCTCAAGCAGTGGAGCTGGGACTCCAGCACCAACCTCCAGTGGCAGGCGGTCGACGTGGGCGGCGGCTACTACAAGCTGGTCAACCGCACCAACGGCATGGTCGCCGACGGCTGGGGCAGCACCGCCGACGGCTCCCCGGCCCAGCAGGCTCCCTGGAACGGCGGCCCCAACCAGCAGTGGAAGATCACCACCCGGGGCGGCAACAGCTACACGATCGCCAACCGCACCACCGGCCTGGTCCTCGACGGCGGTGGCAACGTCACCTCGGGCTCGGTCACCAAGCAGTGGACCTACGGCAACAGCACCAACCTGCAGTGGACCTTCACGGCGCTGTGACTCCCGCAGCGCCATGACCCACGGCCGCGGCGGGCGCGCTCTCGGGCCTGCCCGCCGCCTTCACCGCCTCACCCCCGAACATCATCCCATCGGCGTCCAGAACCCCCGAACTCGGTGAACTCCGGATCCAGAAGCTCCAGGACACGGGCAGGGGAAGCACGCACCCTGGGATCGAGAAGCCGCATCTCCCCATCGATGGCCGCCTGTACGGCCCGCTTACTTTCGTCCGTCATGGGGAAACCCTACGGACCCTGCTTGCCAAGGCACAGCGAATTGATCACTCGACGCGAGGACGGCAACGGCGATGCCGTACTCGAGAACATGCCTCAATGGAGTGATCATCACCTGCCTCCGGAACTCAGCGCACGTGCTGCCGCCAAACAGGAGCCAAGCCGCACGGCCTTCCGACAGCCGCCCAGTGGGACCGACCATCAGAGTCACAGGACGTGGTCTAGGCATCTCTGGGAGTTAAGAAGTCAAGCTGGCCTCCTCGGTAGTTGGCTTGTGGGCGAAGAAGCTGGCGATCTTCCACTTCAGCTCTTCGTCGAGCTCCTGCACCAGTTGAGCGTCGATGGTGAAACCGGCTTGGTTCAGCAATCGCGCGAGCTGGTCTGTGGGCAGGCGATAGGACTGCAAGGACTCAGTGGACGGGCTGGTCGTTCTCCGTCGGGTGGGGCAGTCGGGAGACGCTGAACGTCACGCTGGTAGAACCCGAGCTGGTGGTGGAAGTCGGCGTCGACGTCGCCCGTGACGCCTCCGGCCGGGGGCGCCACCCAGCACGCCTGCACCGTGCCCGCCCCGACCTCTCCCCCGCCGGCGTCCCCCGTTGGACGTCGCCACCGCACTGACGCGGCCCGAGCGCGGCGGCCCCGCCGACGCGCAGCAAGAGCGAGCGCGCCCCGACCCCCGGCTGCGTCCGCGCCGCCCATCCGGCTCCTCCCTCACCCTCGACTCCAGCCAGGGCATGGTCGAAGGGGGTCACAACGGGGATGTCAGCGACCCGAGCACGCCGTACGCCTGTGGTGGCCTGGGCGGACTCCAGGGTGCTGTTGGAGGACGGCGCAACGTGGGTTCCGGTGGAGGTCATACCGCAGTTGCTCAGCGCAGGACGGCCGCCAGCAGGTCTGTGCCAAGCGTCGTCGTCTCGGGCAGGTTGAGGGTGTAGTGGACGTAGCGCCCGTGCCGCCGGGTTGTGAGCAGGCCCGCGCGGCGCAGGACGGCGAGGTGGCGCGAGACCTCCGGGGGTCACCGGCACCGCCATGACATGGCGTCGTCGCGGGTCTGGTGTGCATGCCCGCGGTGGGCCGATGGCTGGATCGGGTCGCACGCAGCACGGTCGTGGCGGCGTCGGTGCGGGTGCGGGGCGTGGCGCTGCTGCTGGCCACCCCGACGGGGGACGTCTGGCTGTTCGCGGCAGCGGCGCTCTTCCTCGGCATCGGCAACCAGGCGTGGCTGCCGCCCACGCGGCTCTCGTGGCCGCGGTCGCCCACGGCCGGGAACGCGACGCCGGCCTCGCAGGGGGTCGCGCCCTGCGCAACGCAGGTCTGGGCGCCGGCGCGCTCCTTGCCACCGTGTGCCTGGCGGGCGGCACCACCGCGTTGCAGGCGCTGGCAACCGTCACCGGACTCGCCTACCTCGCCGCGGCGGCCTTGGCGTGGTCGGTCCACGTGCACACTCATCCGGCCGCTGCCGCGGCCAAGGACGGGGAGGGGGACGACGAGCCTGTACCCCGGATGCGCACGCTGCTGGCCACCAACGTGATCTACGTCTTCTGCCTCAACGTCCCTCGCTGCCGCGCCACTCCTCTCCGCCTCCGCCCGCTGAAGGCGGGGGCTTGCCTTCGTCCCTCTTCTCCCTGCCCACGAGGGCCGGATTGGCGAAGGAGTCAGTGAGGCTGGGCGGAGGGGGAGGCGGCGGGGACGGGGTTCCCCTGGTTCGTGTTGTGGACACGAAGGAACGCAGAACGGTTGGGAGCGAGACCCGGAGGACCTTGACCTCCGCATCCGGAGGCGTGGCTCCGGGTTGCGGGCGGTGATCGTCAGTGCGCCCCTAGTCCTGGCCCGGGCCACCAACGGCTCCCCGCTCTCCGAGGAGATCCTCACCACCGCGGGCAGGGCTTTGACGGCAGCCGGCTGATCAGTGACACGCTGCCGGGCAGCCCGCCGCGGCAGATTCGCTGCCACGTCTCCGACGGCACCGCCGCCTTCCCAGCACGCCCCGGACGACGATGGTGGCCTGGTGCACTCCACCGGATCCAGCCGTCCGGGAGCGGCGCGGGGGTGCTGGTCTTCATGATGCTGACCGGGCCGCACCGTCCCTCGACCGGGCGGTTTCCGTCTCGGGCGTGGTGCGGGGGCCGGGGAGCGTGGCCGCCGCGGCGAGGTCGAGGTGGGAGCTCATGTCCAGCTCGAACCGGCCGTAGGGGTTCACAGGGGTCCAGAACACCGGGGACAGGGCCCGCCGGTCGGCGCCGGTGAGCCGCTTCCGCCACCTCTCCTCGCTCAGGATGGCTTGGAGGGGCAGGGTGTTGACGTGCACCAGCGCGGACTGGAGCAGGTGCAGGGCGCACATCGAGACCTTTTGGGTCCCCTTGTCGGAGCCGTCAGGTCGCCGTCCTTGCCGTAGAGCAGAGTTGTGGTTGGCGGAGTTCCAGTTCGCCACGGCCTGGAGGCCGTCGTTGATCTCACGGCGCAGCTCCGCGTCGGTACCCATGGCGGGTGTCGTCGGGATCGTCAGACGGTGATGATCTGCCATTGCTGTCGTGTCAGTGACGCGTACGGCTGCTGCGCGATGTTGGCTCCGTCGGCGGTGCTGCCCTCGTCGACGGCGAGGCAGAGCCCGCTGTAGCGGTTGATGAGGAAGTAGTGGCCGTCACCGGTGGGCGTGACGGCCCAGTGCTGCTGGGGAGCGTTGGCGTCCGACCAGATGGCCACGTTGCCGCCGTCGGCGCGAAGGAGACCCGCGACCTCCAGGAGCTTGCCGCTGCCCACGCCCTTGATCTCGTAGTAGCCGTCGCCGGTCTTGGCGAAGGTCCACTTCTGGTTGGCCTTGTTGAGCCAGGGCCACTGCAGGACGTTGGTGTTGTTCGCGGTGCCGCCGCCTTCCACGTCGGCGACCTTGCCGCTGTGCCGGGCGACCAGCCGGTAGACGGTGCCGTCGCCGGGCAGCGTGGTGGACACCAGTGCCGGTTTGGCCGTCCGGCCACCGATGTGGACGCCGCCCATGTTGACGTAGCCGCCGGTGGCCGCGTTGACCCGGATGCGTACGAAACCCACGTTGCGGGCGGGCCATTCGGCCACCTTGGTGGCGCGGTCACCGGCCCAGGTGCCGGTGGCGACCTGGGTGAAGTTCGTGCCGTCGACGCTGGTGGAGATGGTGTACGAGGTGATGTCGCCGTCGGTGGTGTTGCTGCGGTTCCACTGCTTGGGCAGGTACTCCAGGGTGGAGACATTGCTCCACACGCCGCCCAGATCGATCGTGATCGAGTGCGGCAGGGCCGAGGACAGCCCCCACGTCGACCAGCAGGTCTCGTAGCCCCTGTCGCTCAGACCGTCGATGGCGTTGAGCGGTCCCTCGCCGGTGCGGAATCCGGTCGCGTAGGCGCTGACCGGTGTCACGGGGTGCTCGGCGCGCAGCACCTGGGTCGGCAGTGGTGGCCTGGAGGTGTTGGGGCTCCATGCCGCTCCGACTTCGGCGAGCCGGTTGACGATGTTGGTGTCGAGCTTGCCGTTGCGGTTCGGCGGGCAGTTGAGGATGAACGAGGTGTACTTCGGTTCCAGGTCCGCCAGATGGGACAGGATCGCGTCCTTGCTCATCAGGCTCTCGGTCGGCGTGGTCGGATGCCAGAACCAGCCGTTGCTGATCGTCTGTCCCTGCGTGGCGGCGTAGTTGTTCCCGGCCGGCGCGGTGATGCCCAGCGGCTCCTCGAAGTAGATCGCGTCGCCGAGCCACGGCACGGACAGTCCACCGTGGTCGATCATGACGATGTCCGGCTGGAGCGACTTCACGTGCTCCCGGATCCGCTGGTAGGAGACGGCCTGCTGGCCCATCTGCCATGCGTAGCCGTCGGTGATGAACATGTCGATGGTGCCGTAGTTGGTCAGCAGCTCGGTGATCTGGCCCAGCATGAAGGTCATGTCGCTGGGCTGGATGGCATCGGTGATCTCGAGGCCGGACACCTTGTGCCGGCTCTCCCACGCCTCGACACCGAAGGTGCGGTCCCAGATCGAGTAGTAGAACCCGACCCTCAGCCCCTTCGCCCGGAACGCGTCGCAGTACGCCTTCACCACGTCCTGCTTGTAGGAGCTGTTCGCCACGTTCTGAGTGCCATAAGCGCTCGGCCACAGGGCGAAGCCGTCATGGTGCTTGGTCGTCAGGATGCCGTAGCTCATCTTCGCCGCCGCGGCGGCGGCCGCCCACTGGGCACAGTCCACGGCCGTGGGTGCGAACAGAGCGGGGTTCTGGTTCGGGGCCGCCCACTCCTCGTTGGTGAACGTGCCCAGGCTGAAGTGGTTGAACATGCCGAACCGCATGTTCACCAAGTTCTCCAGGTTGGTCTGGGGGTCCGCGGCGGCCGCCTGCGTCAGCAGGGGGGACAGTGCGGGGATCACGGGCAGCGCGGTCGCGGCGGCAGCGGCGCCCGCGGCACCCAGCAGCGCGCGACGGGACAGTCTTCCTGATGGCATGGGGGTACTCCCGGTTCGAGGTGGCTGTGGTGCTCGGGGTGAGGCAGGTGGGGCGGCAGCCCGAGGGCGTTCGGTCCCCAGACCGTCAGGTGCGGACTGGTCAGGGCTCCAAGGCGCCGGATGTCACGCATGAAGGTCGGTGAGCTGACTGCCCCGTGTCAACAGGTAAGCGGATGAAAGCGCTCAAGCGAGGAGCGGATGACACGGTTTTGTCCGCCTATACGGCTATTCGTTCTGCCAGAGACATGCCATGTTTTTGCGGAGAGCCGGAGCGCGACGCCCAAAGGTGCTGCTACATGCCCGAGTTCGGCTGCGCCACCTGCTCAGAGCGGATGCACGGGACATCGACACGAGTGCAAGCGTCCGTGCGTCACGAATGCGCATCATTGATGGGATGGATTACTCCGCCATAGCGGCCACGCGGCTGGGTTCCGCTAGATCATTTATCCGACTCCTCCAGGGGACTTCGACCCCTTGCCTAGACGACGCCACCAACTACCATCTATAAACATCCCATCTCTCCGGGGTGACGTCAGCAGTCGCATCTCCGAGACAATCCCCCGCTTCGGGACCAGCGCGAGGAAGTACCGAGGAGACTCAGAAATGCCCTCTGCTCCACCGTCACCGCTCTGTCCGCCCTGGCGCTGCTCAGCGCCTGCGGCGGATCCGCCACCACCGAGGGGTCCTCGAGCGGAGCCCCGCTGGTCGGGGTCGACTACCCGCGTTCCGACACCGACTTCTGGAACTCTTACATCAAGTACACGCCGGAGCAGGCCAAGGAACTCGGCCTCTCCCTGAAGACCACCAACTCGCAGAATGACGTCGCCAAGCTCACGGCCAACGCCCAGACCTTCATCAGCCAGGGCGTCAAGGGCCTTGCGATGGCCCGCAGGACACCGGCGCCATCGCGCCGACACTGGCGCAGCTGGAGGCGAAGAAGATCCCGGTCGTCACCGTGGACACCCGTCCCGACAGCGGCAAGGTCTACGTGGTCGTGCGGGCCGACAACCGCGCGTACGGGGAGAAGGCGTGCCAGTACCCCGGCACGAAGCTGATATCGGGCACGGCCCGCGGCCAGGGACGCGCGGCCGCGCTGCGGTTCGCGGCCGAGGCACCGGCCGAACTGCCCGGACTGTCCGGCAACGTCAAACACCTCACGGTGGTCAAGGAGACCGTCACCGGAGGCGTGACCCTGCCGCTCAACACCACCCACTCCTTCCAGTCGGTGAACCCCGACCGGTACATGCGCCACCGCAACTTCCTCGGCTACACCGACCCCGTGGACGCCTCCAGCACGATCCAGACCAAGCAGGACGCCACCTTCACCGTCGTCCCCGGCCTGGCCGACGCCAACTGCTACCAGTGTGGTGTGACGCGTGCCCAACTCACCGCCAGTGAGTGGGTTTTCAGTGGGCCGTTCGTGCCGGTCGGCAGGAACGGCCCGTTACCCGGAACGGCCGCCTGAGCAGTTCGAGGGGGTTGTCTGGCGGTTCCGCACCGGCAGCCGGTAGCGGGAGATGCCCCAGCGATTCGGCCGCCTGGCAGACGGTCCGCAACCGCTTCACGCGCTGACGAACCTCTCAAGATCGGGGGGGGCGAAGAACCGGCCGACGGCGGTCAGTGTCGCCGCCAGCCGGGTGAAGACCCTCGGTGTGTCTCGTTCTCTCTGCGGGTGTCGTGACGGGATGGAAGCGGGTCGTCAGGAACGCGACCACTGGAAGCTGGCTGCCGTGCCGCAGGTGCGCTGTTCGAGCAGGGCGAGGTTCTCGGCCGAGGCGCCGGCGACGTTGACGCACTTGCCGCTGTGGCGAGCCCTGAGCTGGAAGTATCCGTCGGTGGCGACCCAGGCGAACTGCTGGTTCGCGCCGGCATGGCAGCGGTACTGGACGATGCCGGCGCCGTCGGCGGTGGACGCGCGGTTCACGTCCAGGCACTTGCCGCTGTTGAGGTTCTCGATCTGGAAGTAGCCGTTGCCCACATCGACGAAGCGCCACTGCTGCCAGGGCTTGCCGTTCCAGGCGTACTGGCCGATCTTGGCGCCGTCGTCGGTGTTGGGCGCCTGGACGTCCATGACCTTGCCACTGTTGCGGTTGGCCAACCGGTAGTACGTCACCGCCGGTTCACCGGAGGGCACGGTGAGCGCCGTGTTCGTCGCCACCGGCACGCCGAGGTTCGGCGATCCGTCCGCGTTCCAGGTGATCTTCTGGATCCGGGTGGTGCGGGTGGCGCCGCAGCCCTGGGTG